>NZ_JAPCJD010000021.1:0-65129 GCF_027707845.1 Aeromonas sp. QDB14
AAATCGGCTCAAACATGAAGAAATGAAATGACTGAGTCAGCCGAGAAGAATTTCCCCGCTTATTCGCACCTTCCCTAGAGCACGAAGATGAATACTCTCCCAAGACTCTATAGGTGGTTTGTACTTTCCCAAGTCCAATGGAGGTTTGATCTTCACTCGCGGGGTCGACACTCTCCGAAAATCTCGTAGAACACTTGGCACCCACCCCTCCTTTTTATCCTTCTTTGCAGGTCAAACCAGTCACCATTCCGCTGTTGATTCCGAAGTCCGCGATGGTGTTCGAGGATGAGGTTCCAGATATGCCGAGCACGTGGATGGAGAGTATCTGAGCACTTTATTTGCCACTCAAACTGTTGCAATAGTTGCGGATGAAGCCCACTCTGCCTAATGGCCCACCAAGCCATAACGGGGTTATCGATGGACTTACCTAACCAATTGATGAGGTGACCAAGTCTCTTCGGGATAGCCTCAAAACCACCGGCCAATTGATAACAATCATGTGGATTATCATCACCATCACGCCAAACAAGGAGATTGCCGTTGTTGATACTCTGTCTGCTGTCATCATCGGAGCTGTCTATTAGATCGTCATCAAGTCCATAAGCGACTCGGGGATCAAAAACTTCATCATCCTCACAATCTTCACTGTTAGGCCTAGCGGATCGAACATTCACATCCATCACACAAACCCATTCAGGATGTGGTGTCGGATCAGCCTCCGAAAATAATCTCGCACCCTGAACAGTGCGAAGAACATGAGCAACTTGGCCACGTTCGTGCGGTGTTAGCGTTTTCGGATTCTGCTGGCTCATGGCGATAACAGAGCACCGCCACTTTCGTGGATCGTCAGCCCTCTCCGCCCATGCTTCTAACGTCTGCCATAGATGAGAGTGCTCTCCGTAAGCAATAGCTGTCACCCCTCTATCACGCCATTTTGCTTCTATATCCTCCGCTCTCCCCTTATCAAAGGCGTAGAGTCTGGAGTGATCGAACTGCCCATCATGATTCAGTCCCTGCAGTAGATACTTAACGGGCGGGTCTTCTGCCTGATAACCCACCAACACAACGGTAAAATGCTGAAGTAAAGTGCGGATAAAGTTGGTTGCCCAGGCTTCCGAAAGATAGGCTCGCCCAAAATCGGCACTGCTCAACACATAGTCGTGCAGCTCGGCACCAATATCAGCCAAACGCCCATGCAGATAAGTGATGCCATCAAGCGATGCCCCCAAGGAGAGATTGGGAAAGGCAGGAGGGACATGCGGGGCCAGACCAACCTCGCCCAGTTCAAAGAGACGATCAAAGTTGGTGGTTACAATCTGAGGTACACCGGGCTGACGTGAGGAAATCCGCTTGATTAACTCGTGCTCCATACCCAGCGTTGGTGCACCGCTGGATGCTTGCAGTCGCTCCGTAACCAGAGCATTCACTTCCTCTCTGCCATATTCCTGATGCAAAAGATTAAAGATTTGATCCAGTGGCGTCTTAATGCTTGGTTTCTCATCAAGAGGGTCATCAATCCATGGCTGGAAAGCCTGCATAATCCCGGAGTCTGGTGCAGGGTCGAAGAAGTCAACAACATACTTGGTCAACTTGTAAAAACTAGGCATTCCTGACGGGATTGAGACTCCTGCGCCGCACAGAAATACCACTCTGCCAGCATCACACCGCTCAAGAAGAAGATCCGGAATGGACGGGCCATCAGCAAAAAATCTCATATCCGCAATACCTCTAAATGTCAGGGATTCCAGAGATCATTCCTAATTATTTCATCCCGACAGCGAGATAATGAGGCACGACCTAGCTATAGACAGAGAGTACCAATTCGGGTCAATCAAAATAACCCTGTGCTCGAAGCAAGGACCTTATTTTATCCAGATTTTGTAACGCAAACGATTGGAAAAAGAAAAGGCGCCTCAAGGGCGCCTTTTTGACAGTTTTGCGTGATCGCAGGGAAAGGGATTAACCCTTATTCCCATTCGATGGTTGCGGGCGGCTTGCCGGAGACGTCGTACACCACGCGGGAGATGCCGTTGATCTCGTTGATGATGCGGTTCGACACGTGGCCGAGGAAGTCGTACGGCAGGTGGGCCCAGTGGGCGGTCATAAAGTCGATGGTCTCGACGGCGCGAAGCGCAATGACCCAGTCGTACTTGCGACCGTCGCCCATGACGCCGACGGAGCGCACCGGCAGGAAGACGGCGAACGCCTGGCTGACCTGGTTGTAGAGGTCGGCCTTGCGCAGCTCTTCGATGAAGATGGCGTCAGCCTTGCGCAGCAGATCGCAGTACTCTTTCTTCACTTCGCCAAGGACGCGCACGCCCAGACCCGGACCCGGGAAGGGGTGACGGTAGAGCATGTCGTAGGGCAGGCCGAGTTCGAGGCCGACGCGGCGCACTTCGTCTTTGAACAGCTCGCGCAGCGGCTCCACCAGCCCCATCTTCATCTCTTCCGGCAGGCCGCCGACGTTGTGGTGGGACTTGATGACGTGGGCCTTGCCGGTCTTGCTGGCAGCGGATTCGATGACGTCCGGGTAGATGGTGCCCTGGGCCAGCCACTTGGCGTTCTTGAGCTTCTTGGACTCGTCGTCGAACACTTCGACGAAGACGCGGCCGATGGTCTTGCGCTTGGCTTCCGGCTCGTCGATACCTGCGAGAGCGGAGAGGAAGCGCTCTTCGGCGTCGACCTTGATGATGTTCAGGCCGAAGTGATCGCCGAACATGTCCATCACCTGCTGGCCTTCATTCAGACGCAGCAGGCCGTTGTCGACGAAGACGCAGGTGAGGCGATCGCCGATGGCGCGGTGCACCAGCATGGCGACCACGGAGGAGTCCACGCCGCCGGAGAGGCCCAGGATCACTTCGTCGTCACCCACCTGCTCGCGGATGCGGGCAACGGCGTCGTCGATGATGGTGGCCGGGGTCCAGAGGCACTCGCAGCCGCAGATGTCCTTGACGAAGTGCTCCAGCATGCGGGCACCCTGACGGGTGTGGGTCACTTCCGGGTGGAACTGCACGCCGTAGAAGCGCTTGGCCTCGTCGGCCATGGCGGCATGGGGGCAGGTCGCGGTCTGGGCGATGGTGGTGAAGCCGGAGGGGATCTCGGTGACCTTGTCGCCGTGGCTCATCCAGACATCCAGCAGGGCATTGCCGTTGTCGGCAATGGCGTCTTCGATGTTGCGCAAGAGGGCGCTGGTCTTGCCGGACTGGCCCAGCACTTCGACCTGGGCATAGCCGAATTCACGCAGGTTGGAGGACTGCACCTTGCCGCCGAGCTGCTCGGACATGGTCTGCATGCCGTAGCAGATACCGAACACCGGCACACCGGCGTTGAACACGTACTCGGGGGCGCGCGGGCTGCCCGCCTCGGTCACGGATTCCGGGCCGCCGGAGAGGATGATGCCGCTCGGGTTGAACTCGCGGATCTGCTCTTCGGTTACATCCCAGGCCCACAGCTCGCAGTAGACGCCGATTTCACGGACGCGACGGGCGATGAGCTGGGTGTACTGGGAACCGAAATCCAGGATAAGGATGCGGTGGGCGTGAATGTCTTTAGTCATTTTATTCCTGCATCAGGCTGATGTTGTCACAAAAAGCACGGGATAAAAAAAGGGTGGAATAACGGGGCGCAGGGCCCCGTCTTATCAGCCCATCCGGTAGTTGGGGGCTTCTTTGGTAATGGTCACGTCGTGAACGTGGGACTCTTTCATCCCGGCGCCCGAGATGCGCACGAACTCGGCCTTGGTGCGCATGTCGTCGATGGTCGCGCTGCCGGTCAGGCCCATGGAGGAGCGCAGGCCGCCCATCTGCTGGTGGATGATCTCCTTGAGGCGGCCCTTGTACGGCACGCGCCCTTCGATCCCTTCCGGCACCAGCTTGTCGGCGGCGTTGTCGGTCTGGAAGTAGCGATCGCTTGAGCCCTTGGACATGGCGCCCAGGGAACCCATGCCGCGGTAGGACTTGAAGGAGCGGCCCTGGTAGAGCTCGATCTCGCCCGGCGCCTCTTCGGTGCCGGCGAACATGGAGCCCACCATGACGCAGCTCGCACCGGCGGCGATGGCCTTGGCCACGTCACCGGAGAAGCGGATGCCGCCATCGGCAATCACCGGCACGCCGGTGCCTTCCAGGGCGTCGACGGCGTCGGAGATGGCGGTGATCTGGGGCACGCCCACGCCGGTCACGATACGGGTAGTACAGATGGAGCCCGGGCCGATACCGACCTTGACGGCGTTGACACCCGCTTCCACCAGCGCCTTGGCGCCAGCGGCGGTGGCGACGTTGCCGCCGATGATCTGCAGGTCAGGATAGGCTTCACGGGTCGCCTTGATGCGATCCAGCACGCCCTGGGAGTGGCCGTGGGAGGAGTCAATCAGCAGCACGTCCACACCGGCTTCCACCAGGGCGGCGACGCGCTCTTCGTTGCCGGCACCGGCACCGACGGCGGCACCGACCCGCAGACGGCCACGCTCGTCTTTACAGGCGTTGGGCTTGCGCTCGGCTTTCTGGAAGTCCTTCACGGTGATCATGCCCTTGAGCTTGAAGTCGCCGTTGACCACCAGCACCTTCTCGATGCGATGCTTTTGCATCAGAGCCACCACCTCTTCACGAGGGGCCCCTTCACGCACGGTCACCAGACGATCTTTCTGGGTCATGATCTGTTCGACAGTCTGGGAGAGATCGATGACGAAGCGCACGTCACGGCCGGTGATGATGCCCACCAGCTGGTTGCCGTCAGTCACCACGGGGTAACCGGCGAAACCGTTCTTGTGGCTCAGCTCCTTGATCTGGGCGATGGTCATGTCAGGGCGCACGGTAACGGGGTCGCTGACCACGCCGCTCTCGTACTTCTTGACCTTGCGCACTTCGGCTGCCTGCTGCTCGATGGACATGTTCTTGTGAATGAAGCCGATGCCGCCTTCCTGGGCCAGTGCGATAGCCAGACGGGCTTCGGTCACTGTGTCCATGGCAGCGGAGATCATCGGAATATTCAGCGTGATCGCAGACGTGAGCTTGGTACGCAGGTCGGCGGTATTGGGGAGAACAGTGGAGTGGGCTGGAACCAACAGTACATCGTCGAAGGTCAGCGCTTCTTTGGCAATCCTGAGCATGGCAATATCTCACCGTTGAGGAGTGGGGGTGTAAAATATTGCCGACAAATTTTACTCATGCATTGGGCAGTGGTAAAGAAGTTTTTTGAATTTTTTATGGCGTAGCCCGATTTAACGCCACCAACAGGGCAAAAAACCAATAAATTCAGCCGTAACCATGCCGTTTTTCCCGACAAGATGATCTTTTTTGCCGTTGAGCCCCTTTCTGCCGCCAGTCTCCCGGAACGGCCTTTTTTCCCCTCTCAGCCGTCAGCCAGACCGGCGGTCAGTTCCCCTGATAGCGGCCCGGCTTGTGCCAGTTCATCAGCATGGCGTTCATGGCCAGCGCACTCAGGGTTGACCAGAGCAGCAGGGGAAGCGGCAGGGTGAGCAGAGAGAGCGCAAACACCAGCACATCCAGCACCATCTGGCTCTTTCCCGCATTGATGCCGGTGCGCCGTTGCAACCAGAGCGTCACCACGCCGGTGCCCCCCACGGAGGCATTGTGGCGCGCCAGAGACAAGACCCCCATGCCGAGGAAGGTTCCCCCCACCAGGGCGGCAAACAGGGGATGGACATAGCTCACCGTCAGCAGCAGCGGCACCGCCTGGGTGGCCGCCGAGAGGGCGACGTTGACGATCAGCGTCTTGAGGGTGAAGGCGCGCCCCATGGTGACGTAGCAGAACACCATGAAGGGCAGGTTCACCAGGAAGAAGAGCACGCCGATGGGCAGGGTGCTGACATGGGCGATCAGCAGGGCGATGCCCGCGATGCCACCGGTGATCATGCCGGAACACTTGAGCAGATTGAGCCCCACGGCGATAAACATGACCCCGAGCACCATGCCGTAGACATCGTCCTTGAGGGTATGGGCCAGCCCCCTGCCCGCAGCCGCTGGCTGCATGGTCATTTCACCTTCCATATGACTCCTTAGATCCGATGTGATGGTGGCATCCGTTGCCCGACAACCAGGCCGCGTTGGGGCTGATGGCGGCGACCCGTTCACCTTGCCGTCCCCACCCCCCCAATCTTGCGCTCCCCCGCCCCCTGATCTCGCCATCATGGGGATGACAAGTCACAGCAAAAAGAGCGCCAATCAAAACAAGAGTCCGCGATACCATAAATAATCGGATTTAAATTCCGATAAATGCGCAATATGCAGGTAGAATTCACCACTTCCGTGATCGGCCATCACAGTGGCGCAGCATGTTTACCCGAGTCACCGAAAAAGGCCTCGTGCTATCCCCTTCACAGCCCGGTTTTTCGGCAGATCATGTCGATACGATGCCGCTTTTCAGCATGGATGATGCTTGTCATGGGCGAAGTCCGGGGGCCATACGGCGTGTTTCTTCGGGGCGGGCTCCAGGGGCGTATGTGGATGGAGCGCACCAATAAAGTGCAGTTGCACCAATATGGAGCGGCTGAGTGGCACGGTTTGCCTTGCACCGCGGCGCAAAGGCGACATGGGCACCGCTTTGCTCACTGCCATGAGCACTGCAATATGCAGAGCATGAAGTGACTCGGGCGGCGGATGCACCACTTCCCTTCCCTCTAGCCCCCTGTCCATGAGCGTGCTGGTCGCGAGTCCACAGGTCTGCCCATCCATCAACCCCTCCGCAGCCAGAGTCCCATCAGGATGGGGCATCCATTCAGGCAGAAGGCAGAATAAAAAAGTCGGCCCGAAGGCCGACTCGCTGCACCCTGTGACAGGGCTTCCTTACTTGAGGTATTTGCCGTCAGCACCGACCTTGCCCGGGCCGTTCAGTACCCAGACCCGCGCCGAATAGGCGGGCACCGCAAAGCTCAGGCTGCCGTTGCTGACGCTCTGGCTCGCACCGGTTACCGCGTCCGTGTAGGTGCCGTTCTTCAGGCCACTCAGGTTTATCTGCTGGGCCGAGTTGGCCGCAAGGCCCACGGCGGCGTAGCTCCCTTGGGCGCTCAGATCACGCACGAAGCTGATGCCGCTCCCCCACTCGTTCACCTGGCTCATGGGCGCTTTTTGCAGGGCGGGCACCGCCTTGCGGATCTGGTTCAGGCGCTTGATGTGCTGATAGAGCGGGTGGCTCGGGGTAGCGGGGTTGTCCAGCACATCTCCGTAGTAGGCACGACCGGTCTGATCCACCGTCATGGTGGCCCCGTCGATGTCCTGGGGCTTGCCCGCCTGGAACATCACCTCCTCCCCGTAGTAGAGGGTCGGGATCCCCCGCGCCGTCCAGAGCAGGTTGTAGGTCATGGCCGCATTGCCCTCTTCCCCGCCGTAGCGGTACTTGAAGTCATTGTCCGGCCCCACGTCGTGGTTCTGGAAGAAGGTGATGAGCTTGGTGGCATCCCCATAGACCCAGTCCATGGCGAAAATCCCCCCTACCCCGCCAAAGTTCCCCCGGGTGACGTTGTCACGGAAGGTGGAGAAGAGGGAGAAGTCCAGCACCGAGAGGCCGGAATCGCCCCCTGCACGGGGATCGGCCGGGTTCGGCGTGGTGCGGGTATACCACCAGGGGCGGATCACCGCCGAGGCATTGTCGTTGGCGAGCTCCGAGCCCCATCCGGTGCCCTTGACCAGGTTTTCGCCAAAGACGAACAGCCCCGGCTTGTGGGCCTGCCAGTCGTGGACATAGGTCAGCAGTTCGTCCCGCTCGATGTGCTTCAAGGTATCGATACGGATGGCATCCACTCCCATGTCGAGGTACTGACGAATGGCGCCGTTGAGGTAGTCCTTGACGTTCTGGTTGCCGGTGGCGAGATCGATGCAGTCCCCCGCCATGTGCTTGCGCTGCAGGGCAAGCGGGCTCTCCCAGTCACCGCCGGACATGAAACCGTCCAGGTGATACCAGGCGGGATCCAGGGTCTGGGCGTCGATGCCGAAGAAGCGGTTTGGGTTGTAGCCTGCGCTCGGCACGGTGGCGCCGGTTTTGGGGTCTACCAGGGGCTGGGTGCCCGCCGGATCGGACTGGCAGCGGGCCTTGTACCAGTCGGGCGCCGCCGGGTTGTCGTCGTCACAGCGGTTGGCGCTGGCGTAGTCCCCGAGATTGCCCTGATAGGGGCCATTGTTGATGAGTCCCTGGCTCGACCCCGCCGGTACGTAGTATTTGACGGGCAGGCGATCGATCCAGGTCTTGCCGCGCAGACCATACTGGCTCGAGTGGTTGAGCACCACATCCTGGATCACCTTGAGCCCCTTGGCGTGGGCCGCCTGGATGAACTCCCGGTAACCCGCCCCCGGCGACTCCAGACGGGGATCGACCCGGTAGAAGTCGTAGGCATGGTAGCCGTGGTAGTCGAGGCCGGAGCGGTTCTCCACCGGCGGCGTCACCCAGATGGCGGTGAAGCCGAGATCCTTGATGTAGTCGAGCTTGGCGATCAACCCCTTGAAGTCGCCACGCCACTGGGGATCCCCCGCCTTGTAGCGATCCCGGTTGTAGTAGTTGTTGCTGGCATCGCCATCATAGAAGCGGGCAGTCAGCAGGAAGTAGATGCTCTCGGCGCGAAAATCGCCGCTCGCCACCCCCTGCTCGCCGATACGGTACTCGAAGCGCTGCTCGCGCTGATTGCCGCTGGCGTCGATGGCAAGGGTGCGGATCACCAGATCGGTGCCGCTCCCCTTGTCACTCGCCAGCAGGGGCTGGCCTGCATAGCGGGCCGATGCCGTGGTGGGCTGGCTGCCGTCCGTGGTGAAATGCACGGCGGGGGCGCTGTCCTGATCGTCGCTCACTCCCAGGGTGATGGACTGGCTGTCCACATAACTCCCCGGGGACGGGGTGGCCGTCACCGTGGGGGCCTGCAGATCGGCCCCGGCCAGCGTCTCCACCTCGATGGCCTTGCGCAGGCTGTCAAAGCAGATGCGATAACTGGTGTTGGCGCTGACCAGGTAATCCTGGGCCGGATACGCCTCGGTCCAGTCCCCCTTGTGGTCAATCTTGAAGCGGGGGTTGTTGCTGCCAAAGGCCTGCTCGGTGCAGAAGGTGGTGCCATCCTCGCTGGTCATGGGGGTGAGCCCCCAGTTGTTGGCCGTGCCCCGGAAGTACCAGCTGTCGCTGCTCTGTCCTGCCCCGACCACCACGCTCACGCTGCTGCTGCCCTTGGCGCCCTGATCGTCGGTGACCGTGAGGCCATAGGTGAAGGTGCCGGTCTGGGTGGTGTTGACGACGATGCTCTCCGTGGTCTCGCCGCTGCTCCACAGATAGCTCGCGATCTGGCCGTCAGGATCCGTGGAGTCGCTGCCGCTCAAGGTGAGCGACGCCCCCTGGGTCACGTTCACCGTCCCCCCCGGGGTGATGACCGCGAGCGGCGGCTGGTTGTCATCCCCAAGGGGGGTGATGCTGTAGGCCAGGGTCTGATCGTTGACCTGGATGCGCACCGTGCCCACGGCGCTCCAGAAGATGTCGCCGCCACTTTTCTCCAGCACGCCGTCGCCGTTGCTGTCGCCAAAGTTGACGGCCCAGTCCCCAGCCTGATCAAACTTGAGGCGCTGGCTCGCCTTGCCATCCATGTAGGCTTCCACCTGCCACAGGTGATCCCCTACCAGGGTCATGGGGAGGCTGGCCCAGCCGTTGAAGGTGCCGCGCACGTTGAGCTGCGGCAAGGTGCTGGCAAACCCCGAGGCCTCGCAACTGGCCACTGCCGTCGCGCTCACCGCCTGGGTGCTGGCGTTGATGCGGATCTGGTACGCCGTGTTGGCATTGACCCCGTAGTCGGCCGCCGGGTAGCTCTGCTGCCAGTTGCCGTACCTGTCTATCTTGAAGCGCGGGCCGCCGCTGGCATCCCCGCTCACGAAGCGCTGGCAGGTATCAAAATTGACGCCGTCCGTCGACGTCATGGCGGTCGCCGCCCATCCATTCGCGGTGCCCCGGAAGAACCACTCCGCCGCCGTGCTCGGCGCCGTGATCAGGGTTCCCAACAATCCGGCCGCGAGTATCCATCTAGCCATTGATAGTCCTTTATTTTCATTGTTTGTGTGTGATGCCGGTGTGTCCCGGCATTCCCCCATCCGCAACGTCCCGCCTTCAGATGAGCCCGACCAGTCTAGAGTCCCCCATGGCCAATTAATGGCCAACACGCGCAAAATGTGACCACTGTCGACCTCGTCATGGGCTGTATGTGATTGATAGCGCTTTCATTTCCTGGCGCAGAAGTGAGGGGCACCCCCATCGGGGAGAGCAAGATGGCCGCCCTCCGCGACCACCTCGGGCACAGGGTCAGCCCCTGCCTCCTGCACGGCGCCGTTGCCACCGGGGACACTTGCCCCCATGATGCAATCCCCCTTGCCATCTCGGGCAACAGGGCGGTTCATTCAGGGAGAAACGATGAGACCATCGGATTACGGGAGATTGCTCGCGCTGGCAGCCATCTGGGGTGCCAGCTTTTTGTTCATGCGCATCGCGGCGCCGGCGTTCGGCTCGGTCAACACCACCTTCCTGCGGGTCTTCTTCGCCCTCGTCGGGCTCGCCGCCATGCTCCTGCTGCTGCGCACCCCCATGCAGTTTCAGGGCAAGCTCAAATCCATCATGGTGCTTGGCATCATCAACTCCGGCGTCCCCTTCCTGATGTATGCCGTGGCGGCCCTCTGGCTGCCCGCAGGGTATTCCGCCATCCTCAACGCCACCACGCCCCTGATGGGCGCCCTCATCGGCTTCTCCTTCTTTCACGAGACGCTGACCTTGCGAAAGTGGGCCGGGGTCATGCTGGGGCTGGTGGGCATCGGGCTCATCACCACCACCGGGGAGGTCGACCTGAGCGGCCAACTGGCCATCGGGGTGCTGGCCTGCCTCATCGCCACCGCCTGCTATGGCTGCGCCGGCTTCCTGACGAGACGCTGGGTCACCGAGCGGGGAGGCCTGGACGCCAAACTGGTGGCCTTTGGCAGCCAGATAGGGGCCGTCCTCTTCCTGCTTCCCTTCTTCGGCTACACCCTGGCGACCGGCCCCGCCGTCGACTGGGCCCAGCCTGGGGTCTGGGCCAGCGTGCTGGCGGTCGGCTTCCTCTGTACCGCCTTCGCCTATCTGCTCTATTTCAGGCTGATCGCCGACATCAGCCCCCTGCGAAGCCTCACTGTCACCTTCCTCATTCCGCCCTTCGGCATCCTGTGGGGCTATCTGGTGCTGGGGGAAACCCTCACCGGCGGCTTCGTGTTCGGCGGCGCCGTGGTCTGCCTCGCGGTCTGGCTGGTGACCAGCCCCGCCAGAGCCGTCAAGTCGGCCAAGGCACAAGCCTAGGCTCCGCGTCATCTGCCGGGCCCATGGCTCGGCAGATGGGCGCAACTGGGGTAAGATGACCCCCATCGTTTCTCCCGCCCCGGCGGACACCACAGCAGGGCCAGCCTTGAATCACCTCGAACCCGCCAGTCAGAGCAGACAACAGCAGATCTTCACCGTCACCCGCCTCAACAGCGCCGTGCGCATGATCCTGGAGCAGGATCTGGGGCTGGTGTGGCTCACCGGCGAGCTCTCCAACCTGGCGATGCCAAGTTCCGGCCACTGGTACTTCTCCCTCAAGGACATGTCGGCCCAGGTGCGCTGCGCCATGTTCAAGGGCAACAACCGCCGGGTGCCGTTCCGTCCCCAGGATGGCATGCAGGTGCTGGTGCAGGCGCGAGTCTCCCTCTATGAACCCCGGGGCGACTACCAGCTCATCATCGAGTCCATGCAGCCCGCCGGGGATGGCATGCTGGCCCTGCGCTTCGAGGAGCTCAAGCGCCGCCTCGGGGCCGAAGGGCTCTTTGACGAAGGGCGCAAGCGCCCCTTGCCCCGGGAACCCAGCGCCGTCGGGCTGGTCACCTCCGCCACCGGCGCCGCCCTGCACGACATGCTGACGGTGCTTGAACGCCGCGCCCCGGACTTGCCCGTTTTCATCTACCCGACCCAGGTGCAGGGGAGCGCCGCCACCGCCCAGATCGTCTCGGCCATCATGCTTGCCAACCGCCGCGCCGAGGTGGATGTGCTCATCGTCGGACGCGGCGGCGGCTCCCTTGAAGATCTCTGGTGCTTCAACGAAGAGGCGGTGGCACGGGCCATCGCAGGCTCCGCCATCCCCGTGGTGAGCGCCGTAGGACACGAGGTGGACGTCACCATCAGCGACTTTGCTGCCGACCTTCGTGCCCCCACCCCCTCTGCCGCCGCCGAGCTGGTGGCGCCGGACAGGCGCACCCGCGCCCAGCGCCTCGTGCACCTGCGCCAGCGGCTCACCCAGGCCATGAGCCGTCACCAGGTCGCCGCCCGCCATGGCTTCGTCCTGCTGCAGAAGCGGCTCGATCATCAGGATCCCAAGCGACGGCTGGAGCAGCAGTCACAGCGCCTCGACGAGCTCGACCGCCGCTTGCAGCAGCACCTGCGTGATCGCCTGCACCAGGGGGAGCGGCGCCTCGCGGGCCTCGCCATGCGCCTGCAGGCCAGAAGCCCCGAAAAGCGGCTGGCCATCGGCAAACGTCGTCACCAGCTTGCCGAGGAGCGCCTCCATGCCCTCATCGCAAAACGCCAGGATCTCGCCCGCCACCGCCTCGCCATGCTGGGAGCCCGCCTCGACGGCATCAGCCCGCTGGCCACCCTGGGGCGCGGTTACGCCATCGTGCGCACCCCCTCCGGGGAGGTGATCCGCCGCGCATCCCAGGTCAATGCAGGCCAGACCCTGATCACCACCCTCGCAGAGGGAGCGCTGCGGGTACGGGTGGACGAGGTCGACAACCGCTGACAAAAAGCGGGGGCCTGCACCAGGCCCCCGCCTCCTTTCTGTGCTCCGATAGCCCGTTATACCAGGGCATGACCGGCCATCTTGCCCGGGTGGCCGGATGGTTTCTCGCCCCCCTTGATCCCCCCCGGTGGATTGCACCTCAGATACTCGAACAACCCGGCCTGCAAATTCACGTTCCAGAAACGCCCCGCCAGGGTGAGGGCGAGACGCTCGGCCGAGAGCCGTGCCAGCCCGTGTCGCTGCCAGGCCTCAAAGAGCGGCATCAGGTGGGAGACCAGCCCCTGTGGCAATTGCGACAACGCCAGCCATCCGGTATCGAGCCCCCCTCGCAGCAGCCCGTCGAGACGGGCATCGGGATTGGGCCTCATCACCATGCCGGGAGCACGCACGCCCCCCGCCTGCGCCTCATGCCAGGGCGCCAGATCCCGGCCATACATGAGGCCGTGGCCGTGAATGTTGCCCCCCGCCCCTGCGCCGAAGGGCAGGATCTCGGCGCCCCACTTGGCCATCTGGTTGTAGCGGCTCTGCTCGGCATCGATGCGCCGCCAGTGGCTGCAGGAGAGCCGCTCCCAGCCCCCCGCCTCCAGCGTCCGTGCCCCGTCGGCATACATGACTGCCCGCTGCTGGCCATCGGCGGCCCAGCCCAGGGTGCCTTTCTCGTCGGCGCGCGCCAGGTTGGTGCCCGCCATGGAGATGAGTTGATAGAGATCCACCCCGTGCACCCCGCTCGCCATCACATCCGCGATATCCTGGCGCCACACGGCCTCATCCTGCCCCGGCAGACCGAAGATGAGATCCGCCACGATCACCGCCTCGTTGTGGCGGGTCAGCGCCGCCAGCCGGGACAGCAAGGTCTCCCTGTCATCGAAGCGGGCCGCCTGCTGGCGCACGCGGGTATCAAAACTCTGCACGCCGAACGAGAAGCGGTTGAAGCCACCCGCCAGGGCCGTCTGCCACTTCTCGTCATCAAAGCCGTTGAGCCGCCCCTCCAGGGTCAGCTCCGCATCCACGGTCAGGGGAAAACGGCGGATGGCGCTGGCCAGGCGGGCGAGATCGCCCGCCGCCATGTCGGTTGGCGTGCCGCCCCCCACATAGACCGCCGAGAAAGGCCGGCTCTGGACAAGCGGCGTCTCGGCTGCCTGGTGCAGCGACCCGCAGAGTGCCTCCATGTAGCGACTCATGCGCGCCGGATTGGCGCCGTTTTCGAAGAAGTTGCAAAAACTGCAGCGCTTGCGGCAAAACGGGATATGGATATAGAGCGCTCGGGCCTTGGCCTCGCTCTCCTGCTGCCACCAGGCTTGCCAGCCGGCATCGTCCAGCATCAGGGGGGCGGCCCCTCCCCGGCTGGCATGGGCCGACGTCTTGGCGGTGAAGGCGAATTTGAGGGGATCCGGGGTACAAAGCCCCGTCATGGTCGAAGAAAGCTGGAGAGTCGTCACTGGGGTTACCCTGCGTAAATAACACAAATGATAACGAATATCAGTTGCAGGTATTTGTGCTGGATCAAGTCGGGAAGGATTGAGCCGTCACTCTGTCCCCATCAGGGCAGCGCGCGTCAGGCAAGAAAAGCGTGAAACAACAAGGGAAGAGAGCCACTCTCCCACTGGAGAGTGGTGGCACACACAGGATCAGGCGGTTGATTCAAGGCTCCCGATGGGAGCGCCGCGCCGATACCGGCTGACGGGGGTCAGCCATTGCCGATGATGATGGCAACCCGTCGATTTTCCGCTCGCCCGGCAGCGGTCGCGTTGTCGGCGATGGGCGCCTCTTCTCCGCGGCCGCGGATATCCAGGTTCCCCTGTGGCATACCCACCGACACCAGGACATCGGCCACCGACCGTGCCCGCTTGAGGGAGAGTTGCTGGTTGTAGGCCTCATCACCGTTGGAGTCGGTATGACCGTCCACCCGGGCCCGGTTCAGTCCTACCTCAATCAGGGCCTTGCCGAGTTTCTCTACCACCTGGCGGGTCTCGGGGTTGAGGGCCCCACATTGTTGGCGAACAGCACCTTGTTGGAGATATCCAGGGTCCATCCCTCGTCGGTCAGGTGAAATCCCTGCTCCTTCAAGGCGGCGATCTGCTCCGCCGTGAGCCCCTGGGGAGGGCTCTGGCAGGCCGCCAGCACACTCAGCAACAGTACCACCAGGCCCGCTTTGATCGGGTTCAACATGCGCATTCTTATCATCCTTTCACTATTTCCGGTTTAACTTCACGTGCTCGTTTTTCGTGTTTCTCTCTCCTCCCTGCGTTGTCGTTTGGCTTGATACATGGCGTCGTCTGCGCATTGCAGCAGGGCATCCGTCGTCTTCCCCTGCTCGGGATAGCGGGCAGAGCCGATGCTGATCCCCACCCCGAGATGGCGACCGTCACTCAATACAACGGGGGTGTTCATGGCCTGCTGCACTCGCCCTATCACCTCGCGCACCTCGTCCTCCCCATGGATCGGGGTCAGGAGGATGACGAACTCATCTCCCCCCAGCCGGCAGACCAGATCCAGGGGCCTGAGCTGATGCTGCACCCGCCGCGCCACGGCGATCAGCACTTCGTCGCCGATGCTGTGGCCCAGGTTGTCATTGATCTGCTTGAAACGATCGCAATCCAGATAGAGCAGGGCAAAACCTTCATGCCCCTTGTTGCCTGCCAGGATGGCCTGCTCCATGCGAGCCTCGAACAGAGCGCGGTTGGGCAGACCGGTCAGGGGATCATGAGTTGCCTGATGCAGCAGGCTGGCGTTCTCCCGCTTCTGGTGGGCCTGCCAGGCTTCCAGCTCATCGAGCAGCGAATTGAAATCCTCACCCAGCTCGTGCAGCTCGGCGATATTGGCCGCCGGCACCCGCTCCTTGAGAGCCCGCTGGCGGCTGACGTTGTAAGCCACCTCGGTCAGGGCCTTGAGGGGTGCCGTGATGGAGCGCTGCATCCGGCGCGCCACATGGAGTGCCCCGAGAATACTGATGAGCAGGCACACCAGGGTAGCCAGCAAGGTCTGCAACAGGAATCGCAACAGGTACTGGCCGTGACCGACCAGATGCACCCTGGCTATCTCCTTGTGCTCGCGCACCATGGGGAGCACCACGGGCCCCGGCAGGATCAGGCGGGCCAGATGCTGCTCCAGGGTGGTCCAGGGGGTAGTGATGTCCCGGCGCCAGCTCGCCAGCACCTGGCCGTCCGGCAGCACTATGCTGGCGCTGGCTATGTCTTCCCGGGAGGTGATGGTCTCCAGGGCATCCAGTGCCGCCTCCTTGTCATGGAAGACCACGGCCGCCTCAGTGGTGTAGCTGATGGCCCGCGCCACCAGCTTGAGGTTGTGATCCGCATAAAGGCGCAGCGCCAGCAGCGCCGTGACGGTCAGAAACAGCCCGGCCATGCAGACGGCAGTCAGGGAGATCATCATGTGGGTGCGCCCCAGACTCTGTCGCAGGGTAAGCCGGGGAGTGGCGTGATGGACCGTCATCGCAGCTCCTCATCGGCTCGCGCGAGCTTGAGCACGGCCGGGTGCACTCGCACACCGCTGCGGGCCAGCGCATCCAGATTGACCCGAAAACGCACCCTCTCCTCCCCGGCCTGCAGACAGAAGACCGCATCGGCGATGCACTCGCGGCTCTGCTCGCTGATGCTGAGGATGGCGTGACCGCGCAGGCGCTCGAACAGGGAGAGGCGCTGCGCCGGTGCCAGCACCCCCAGATAGATGACGTCACAGCGCTGGATCAGCGCCTCGTCGTCCATGTCGTAGTGATGGACCTCCACCGGTCGGCCATTGGCCTGCCGTTCGATGGTCAGAAGGGATGACGCATATTCCGTCGGTGCCGTGATGCAGAGCCGAAGTCAGGCGGGCTCGCTAGGCCAGCGGGTGTAACTGAGGATATCGAGCACGGTCTGGCGCACCATGTCGCTGCGCGCCTCGGCGGAGGTTGCCGCCATGGCCTGGTTTGCCAGCATCAGCATGCAGCACAGTGGCGCCAGCCACATCAGTAACCGGAGGTAACAAAACATCTGCATGGTGCCCGCGAGAGTGTCAAGGTCGGCGCCGGGGTAACCCGACGCCCATGATGAGAGTGCCTGCATGGCACCGCACCGAGCTTACCAGCCAGGTGGTCAGCCCCCAGAGGCAAGTGGCACGGTTGCGTCACCGGGTGTCGCAGCCGTGCCTGCAAGGCGCTCAATGCCCCAGGCAGACACTGTCCATCGACACTACTTCTTGCCAATCCCATATTCGCGCAACTTGTTGGCGATGGCGGTATGGGAGACACCGAGCCGTTTGGCCAGTTGGCGGGTGGAGGGGAACGCCGGGTAGAGCCGCTCCAGCAGGCGGCTCTCGAAACGCTTCACCGCCTCGTCGAGCCCCCCTTCGAACCACTCGTCGATGAGCGGCATGGCATCGGCCGCCACCGGCAAGTCCACGTGCTCGGGTCCAATCTCGTCCCCTTCCAGCAGGGTCATGGCCCGATAGAGGCAGTTGCGCAACTGGCGCACGTTGCCGGGCCAGCGGTAGGCGGTGAGGTACTCGGCCATGTTGCGGGTAAAGCGCGGACGCGGGCGCTGCAGTTCGCTCGCAAAGCGCGACACGAACTGCTGGGCCAGGGCCATGATGTCCGCCTTGCGCTCGCGCAGCGGCGGCAGATTGAGGCTAAGCACATTGAGGCGGTAGTAGAGATCTTCGCGAAACTTCCCTTCATGGACCAGATCCAGCAACTGCTTCTGGGTGGTGCAGATGAAGCGCACGTTGACCCTCACCTCCTGCTCGTCACCGACCCGGCGAAACACGCCATCTTGCAGCACCCGCAGGAACTTGGTCTGCAGATGGGGGGACATGTCGCCGATCTCGTCCAGCATCAGGGTGCCGCCGCTGGCCAGCTCCAGCACCCCGCGCTTGCCCTCGGTGTTGTTGCCAAAGGCGCCGGGGGCATAGCCGAACAGCTCGCTCTCGGCCACGTTGTCCGGCATGGCCGCGCAGTTGAGCGCCATGAAGGGGTGGCTGGAGCGCAGGCTGGCGCCGTGGCAGGCCCGGGCCAGCAATTCTTTGCCGGTGCCGGTCTCCCCCACGATGAGCAAGGGAGCGTCCTGCATCGCGAGCTTGGCTGCCTGGACCAGCACCTCTTTCATCTTCTGGCTCTCGGCCTGGAGGTGCTCAAAGCCCCCCACTTCCACCGCGTGCAGGGCACTGAAGTGCATGCCGACCCGGCGGGCGGATTTGAGCACCACCACGGCGCCGGCCAGAGCCTGCTTGCCCTTCTCTTCGGCCACGAACAGCGGCATCAGATCGCCCAGGTACTCTTCGCCACCGAGGCTCAGCTTGCAGGTCTGGGGCTTGATCTCCCCCGACTCCAGCCAGCGGCCAAACGAGAAGCCCTTGACCAGGGAGGAGATCGCCACGCCGCGCACCTCGTTCGGTGGCAACGCCAGGGTGGTGAGGGCGGCCTGGTTGGCCTGGGTCACCCGCCCCTTGCTGTCGAGGGAGAAGACCAGGTCCGGCAGCGCCTTGAGCAGGGCCTCTATCTCGTGGTGCTCCCGCTCGGAGGGCATGTAGGGGATGGTCTTGACGTCATAGACGCCGGGAATGCGGCGAATTTCCGGCATCAGATGCTGAAAGTCACGGAACTCCAGCTCGGGAAAATTGAGATAGATGATGCCTGAGGTATCGATTTCGATGCCGCGCAGATCGATGTTGTGCTCCACCAGTCGGTCGAGCAATTCCCGGGTCAGGCCCAGACGGTCTTCACAGCTGACTTCAAGACGCATTCGGCACACACTTCCTAGCTAACATTCTGAATAACGGGATAATACAGACTCGATCCCGCCAGTGCGAGCGCTCCCCCACAAAAATGCGGGCCTGCCCCGCTTTCACCGGGCAGGCCCTGTCTGCGTTGGCGCCAGACGGCGGTTACTTCATCAGACCGTCGGTGCGGGCTGCCATGATGAAGTCGTTGCGATGCAAGCCGCCTATCTTGTGGGTCCACCAGCTCACGGTCACCTTGCCCCATTCAAGCAAGATCGCCGGATGATGGAACTCCGCCTCCGCCAGTTCTCCGAGGCGGTTGGTGAACGCCAGCCCCTCCTTGAAGTTGCGAAACACAAATTCACGACGCAGTTGCAGCTCGCCGTTGACCACCAGGGGCTGCCAGTCGGGGATGAGGTGCATCAGCTCCCCCAGCTCCTGATCGCTCACCCTGGGGGCATCGGCGCGGCACGCCTCGCATCGTTGACTCGCCAGTTCAGTCATTCGGGACTCCTTTCATGAAACATCGTGGGAATGAATACGGGTCAGCTCGCCTGCTTGCCGGCAACGGGGGCAAAGCGGGGTGGACGCAGGCCAAGACGACGGGCCTCGGCCACGGCCGCCATGATCCCCTGCCCCTCCAGACCATAGAGGGTATCGAGACGAGGCAGCACGAAATAGGTCGGCTGCATGATGTCGATGCGATAGGGGGTACGCAGGATCTCCAGCAGATCGAAGGGTTGCAGCTCAGGCTTGCCCGAGAGGGCATAAGCGGTCTCGCCGATGGAGGAGAGAATGCCGCCGCCGTAGATGCGCAGCCCCTCCTCCCCCTGCAGGAGACCGAACTCCACCGTGAACCAGTAGAGCCGCGCCAGATAGACCCGCTCCTCCTTGCTGGCATGGAGTCCGAGCCGACCATACAGGTGGGTGAAGTGGGCAAAGGCCGGGTTGGTCAGCATGGCGCAGTGGCCGAAGATCTCGTGGAAAATGTCGGGCTCTTGCAGGTAGTCGAGCTCGTCCCGGCGGCGAATGAAGGTGGCGACGGGAAAACGGCGATCAGCGAGCAGCGCGAAGAAGTGATCAAAGGAGATGACGGCCGGCACCGCTGCCACCGACCAGCCGGTGGCGGGCATCAGGGCGGCATTGATCTCGCCCAGCTGGGGGATGCGGTCCAGAGGCAGGCCGAGGCGTGCCAATCCGGCCTGGTATTCGTCGCAGGCCTTGCCATCGAGCGCCGCAAGCTGGCGTGCAATCAGGATCCGCCAGGTGCCGTGCTCCTTGTCCGTGTAGTGGATCCTGCCCTGCCCATCCGGTTGGCGGGCCGTGTAGAGACTTGCCATGAGTGCTCCCATCCTTCGGGTGCCAGCCGCCATCCGGGCGGTCACTGGCCGTTGAGTCATGGGATCACTGTAACGGTTTGCCCCTCAAAAAAGCAGCCGACCCCGGGGTCGGCTGCTTTTGACAATTGTAAATAATTTGTGACATCCATGTCGGGTGCCAGCCACCTCACGACTTGTTGAGATAACCCGCCAACTGGCCGATCAGCCGCTTGCGCAGCTCGCCCAGTTTCGGCTTCTCGTCGGCACACCAGGGGAGCGGACGACAGGCTTCCATGGTACGCATCCCGAGGCGCGCGGTGAGCAACCCGGCCCCGACCCCTTGGGCGGCGCGGGCGGAGAGCTTGGCGGTCAGCTCGGCGCCCAGCAGATCCATCCCTACCTCGGTCACCAGCTCGGTGGCCCCCGCATAGAGCATGTTGCGAAACACCTGACGAATGAGGCGGATGCGGCTCCAGTAGCCGAGCTCGATGGCATAGACATCGGCGATGTCCTCGATCATCCGCAGGTTGCGCCAGAGCATCAGCATCATGTCGACGGTGGCGAGCGGACTCAGGGCCACCAGCACGGCGGCCTCCCCCGACCATTTCGCGACGCGGGCCTGGGCCAGCTTGTCCCGCTCGGTGAGCACCAGCTGGCTGTAGAGGGTCAGCACTTCCCGATCGCTGTGGCTCTCGTCAAGCTGGGATAACCAGGTGCGATACCCTTCCCGCCCCTTGTCACCGCTCTTCTCGGCCAGGGCCTCGCAGAAGGCCTGCCCCTGACCGACCCCCTGATGGGCCAGCAGATCCTCGGCTCTTGAGCGCACATCCTGGCGCCGCTTCAAGGTGCGCAGCCGCAGCCATTCGCGCCCCGCCACCGCGGCTGTGCCCACCGCCACCAGGCCAGAGGCGAGCAGCCAGGCGCCGCCCCAGAAGGGGGAGGCGGCAAACTGATCCACCAGAAAAGCGCCAAACTGGCCAAGGGACAGCAGCCCCACCCCGCCCAGCCCCCAGGCCAGCAGACGATGACGGCGCCGAGGCCTGACGTGAAGCGCGGGTTCCACCTCGGTGAGCTCGTCCAGCGCGTCCAGAGGCTCGAAGCTCTCCTCTTCCAACCGCCGGGCCGGGGCGGGTGGCTTCGCTTCGCTTGCCATCGAAGGCGCGGGCTCCAGCGTCACCTTGCCTTGCAGAGGAGCGGCGTCATCGGTGCGCCATCTTGTCTGATCGTTCATCGCATTCTCTCCTGTGGGCGCCCCTCGAGCACAGCGGGCCACCCACCCGTTATTCGAGGTGATCCCCGAGCAGGAATTCCAGCGCCGCATCGAGCCGGATATGGGGGAGCGCCTGATGAGCGCTCATGGGCAGCGGGCGAAAGGCCTGAAAATCAAACCCTTGAGTTTTCCACCACTGCGCAGGCGGGATCTGGGCAGGCACCTCCCCCGGGAAGAGCAGCAAGGGCTCGCCCGAGAGGGTAGTGCCACGAATGGCGGGAAATTCCCGTCCGTCTGCCACCCCCTTGCCCACCTCGGTGGCCTTGATGGCGGCCAGCGCCAGGCATTCGGTCTCTATCCCCTCGAAGCGGGCCTGACCCCGGCCACGGCTCACCAGATGCTGCAGGAGCGACACCAGAGGCCCGTGCTGCTCCGGCGTGACGTGATCGGCCTTGCTCGCCACAAACAGCAGCTTGTCGATGCGCGGGGCGAACAGACGGCGCCACCAGTTGCTCTTGCCGTAGGCGAAGCTTTCCATGATGCGGGCGATGGCCTGCTGCATGTCACCAAAGCTCGCGGCACCGGCATTGAGGGGCGCCAGGCAGTCCACCAGCACGATCTGGCGATCAAAGCCTGCAAAGTGCTGCTCATAGAAGCCCTGTACCAGATGCTGCTTGTACTGCTCGAAGCGCTGCTTGAAGGTGGCGTAGAGAGTGCCGTCTTCGGGGGAGTGCGTGGGCATCTCCCACACCCAGGGCACGAATTGCAACAGCGGCGCACCGGCATACTCGCCGGGCAACACGAAACGCCCGGGCTGGATGAGGTGAAGCCCGAGCTCCTGCTTGCAGGCGTGCAGATAATCGGTGTAGCGGGCGGCCAGTTCGCTGGCGGCCCGCTCCTCGAAGGCTTGATCTGCCTGCCAGAGCGGCGTCAACCAGCCTGCCGCCAGGGCTTGCAGCTCGGGGCGGCACAGTTGCTCCCGCACCTGCTCGCTCCACTGCTTGTAGTTCAGATCCAGCAGCGGCAAATCCAGCAGCCACTCCCCGGGATAATCCACCAGATCCACATAGAGGGTGGAGATCTCCCCCAGGTGCCGACGCAGCGGATGGCGGGTGCGATAACGGATCTCGAGGCGTACCTCGGCCACCCCCCGGGTCGGCGCGGGCCAGGCGGGCGGATCGCCAAACAGGGCATCGAGGCCCCGTTCATAGGGAAAGGTGGGAATGTGGGCGTTTTGCTGGGGCACCCGGCGAGCACCGAGGATGCGTCCCTGGCGCTGGGCGTCCCAGAGTGGCAGACGACCGTCGATGGCCGCGTGCTCCAGTTGATTGACCAGCGCCGTGATAAACGCGGTCTTGCCACTGCGAGAGAGGCCGGTGACCGCCAGCCGGATGTGGCGATCCCGGGCCCGGTTCACCGCGTCAACGGCCTTGTGCTGGAGCACAGACCAGGAGTGTTCAAGTTTGTTGCGTATCAAGGCGGGTCTTCTTCTCATTGTGATCACATCAGAGAGACGGCCGCGAGGCAGTATCCTCGCGGCCCGGCACGATTAGAGCTTGCTGAACTCCCGTTGCAGGGTGAACTCCTTGGAGGTCACCAGCTTCTCGATGCGCTGCACCCTGGGCTCCAGTGCATCCAGCTCCTGGCCGATGCGGGCAAGGGCCTGATGAGGTGTGACGCCTGCCTGCCAGCTGCGCGCCTTCATCCGCACCTCTGCGAACTCGGCATCTTCCTGGGAGTAGAGGGTGACCGGCTTCTTGTCGAGCAAGAACCAGGCGGCAATATAGGCGGTGAAGGTGATGAAACCGGCGAAGATGAGACCACTGATGGCCAGCAGCCGCACGATCCAGGTCTCCACCCCGAAGTACTCTGCCAGACCGGCACAGACCCCGGCAATCTTGCCCCGCTGGGGATCCCGGTACAGGTTGCGCCCTTCACGACTGACACTGTTCATACCTTGTTCCTCCAACCGGGGACTTCCGCATCCAGAATCGACGCCAATACGGTTTCGGCCCGCTCCGGCTTTTTGCCACAGTCATGACATCTCTCATTGAAAACCGTCATACCTTGTTTCTCCAACCAGGAACCTCGGCATCCAGAATCGACTCCAGGGCGCCGACCCGTTCCTGCATCTTCTCGGCACGCACCAGCAAGCCCTGCAGCTGTTCACGCTCACCATCGGCAAGGCCGGCGCCAATGCGTCCCTTGGCGCGGTAGTGCAGCACCAGCCAGATGGGGGCCACCACCACCATGAAGACCACCATGGGAACCATCAATACACCCAGCAGATCTTCCATCTGTTACTCTCCCTGTTTCTGTGCCGGATTGTGCTGGCCCAGCTTTTGGCGCATGGCTTCCAGCTCGCGGCTGATCTGGTCGTCCGCTTCCAGCTCGGCAAACTGCTGGGCGAGCGCCTTGTCGGACTGCCCCAGATCGGCGCGGGCTTCCATCTCGTCGATGCGGCGCTCCATGCGCTCGAACTTGCTCACCACGGCCTGACTGTCGCCACGGGCCACCTGGCTTTGCACGTTGAGGCGGCTGCTGGCGGCTTCGCTGCGAATGGCCATCGCCTTCTGGCGGGCACGGGCGTCTTCCAGCTTGGCTTCCAGCTGGCGGATCTCCTCCCCCAGCTTCTCGATGCCGCTGTCCACCGCCTGCTGTTCACGAGATAGGGCGTCGGCAAGCTCCGCCTGCTTGCTCTTCTCGATGAGGGCGGCACGAGCCAGATCTTCGCGCCCCTTGGTCAGGGCCAGCTCGGCCTTGCCCTGCCACTCGGCGACCCGCTCCTGATGGCGGCTCACCTGACGGCCGATCTCTTTTTGATTCGCGAGGAAGCGGGCCAGATTGGAGCGCTCCTTCACCAGTTCATCTTCCATTTCCTGGATGATCAGACGCACCATCTTCTGGGGATCTTCCGCCTTGTCGAGCAGGGCCGTCAGATTGGAATTGATGATGTCGGCCAGGCGAGAAAAAATGCTCATGATTGTACTCCTGTGATAGGCATCGGGTTGTGTCTCCATTGACAATGGCAACTTGTGTGCCAATCTGGAACAACATTTAACTTGTTGATTTATATGGGCACTCAGAATGCAGTTCAAGTCCCGGGGAAACAAGTGATGATTAAAATAACCAACTTTTGGTAAGATTAACCAGATTTTTCAACTCACAGGGGCAGGGATGACCACGGCCACGGAAAGTCTGTTGGGTGAATCCAACGCATTTCTAGAAATCATCGAGCAGGCATCGCGCCTCGCGCCGCTGCGCAAGCCCGTGCTGATCATCGGCGAGCGGGGGACCGGCAAGGAGCTCATCGCCCACCGCCTACATTATCTCTCGGATCGCTGGGATCAAAGCTTTGTCACCATCAACTGCGCCACCTTGAGCGAGAGCCTGCTGGAAACCGAACTGTTCGGCCACGAGGCGGGCTCTTTCACTGGCGCCGCCAAGCGTCATCAGGGGCGCTTCGAGCGGGCCGACGGCGGCACCCTGTTCCTCGACGAGCTAGCCACCACCAGCGCCCGGGTGCAGGAAAAACTGCTGCGGGTCATCGAGTACGGGGAGTTCGAGCGGGTGGGCGGTGCCAAGCCCCTCAAGGTGGATGTACGGCTGGTGTGCGCCACCAACGAGGATCTGCCTGCACTGGCAGAGAAAGGACGGTTTCGTCACGACCTGCTGGACCGGCTCGCCTTCGACGTCATCACCCTGCCCCCCCTGCGGGAGCGGCGCGAGGACATCCTAATGCTGGCGGAGCACTTCGCCCACGGCATGACCCGGGAGCTGGGGTATCCGCTCTTTGCCGGCTTCTCGCGCAAGGCGACCCAGCTGCTGCAAGATTACCCCTGGCCGGGCAACGTGCGGGAGCTCAAGAACGTGGTGGAGCGCAGTCTCTATCGCCAGGGCAACCCCCAGTTGCCGCTGGCGGATCTGGTGCTCAATCCCTTTGACTCCCCCTGGCGCCCCCGTGCCCGAGGTGACGCCGCCCCTTCCTCCGACGCGCCGACCTCGGCAGAGACGGCCCCGACCCCGACCCTGCCGCTGGATCTCAAAGGGGCGGTGGCGGAGTACGAGATTAATTTACTCAAGCAAGCGATGCAGCAATCCCAGTATAATCAGCGCAAAGCAGCCCAGTTGCTGGCCCTGAGCTATCACCAGTTCCGGGGGATGCTGCGCAAATATCAATTGCTGGACGGGGATGACAACAGTGGCAACCAGGAGGCGGGCTGATGCCTGGCACCGGGTCTGTGCGCGCGGATAACGCGGCGCACGTCACCCCTGACGGGAGCGCCTGCCCGGCCGCCCCCCGCAACGCGCCCGCCCCCTGGCGGGCAACTTTGTCTGAAAACATGGTTCCAACATGAGAATGCTCACCCCCCTGCTGCTTGGTCTCCTGGTCCTGGTCAGCGGCTGTCAGAAACGCGATGAAGCCTCCAAAACCGGGCTCATCTATTGTGCCGAAGGGGCACCCCGAACCTTCAACCCGCAGCTTGCCAATTCGGATGCGACCCTGGATGCCAGTGCACGTCCCATCTACGATCGCCTGCTCGAGGTCAATGCCAACACCCTCGGCATCGAAGGGGGGCTCGCCACCCGCTGGCAAAGCAGCGAGGACGGCCTCTCCTATACCCTGACCCTGCGCAAGGGAGTGACCTTCCACCGAACCCCCTGGTTCAGCCCGACCCGTCACTTCAATGCCGACGACGTCCTGTTCACCTGGCAGCGTCTGCTGGACGAACACCACCCCTTCCACGCCGTCTCCGGCGGCGAGTACCCCTATTTTTACAGCCTGGGGCTCGGTAACCTCATCAAGCGGGTCTACAAGAAGGGGCCCTATGAGGTGGTGTTCGAGCTGAACCGCCCCGATGCCTCCTTCCTCGCCACCCTGGCCAGCGACTACGCCATCGTGCTCTCCGCCGAGTACGGGGAGCAGATGCTAAAGGCCGGCACCCCGGCGCTGCTGGACAGCCGCCCCATCGGCACCGGCCCCTTCAGCTTCAAGGAGTATCGCCACAACGAGTTCGTGCGCTACCTGCGTCACCCCGGCTACTGGGGCGGCGAGGCCAGAATGGAGCAGCTCATCTACGACATCACGCCCAAGTCCTCCAAGCGCCTGGCCAAGCTGCTGACCGGCGAGTGCGACGTGATGAGCACCCCCTCTGCCAGCCAGCTGTCGGTGATAGACAAAGACTCCCACCTGGATCTGTCGGTGCAGTCGGGGATGAACGTCGCCTTCCTCGCCCTCAATACCCGCAAGGCCCCTTTCAACAAGGTGCAGGTGCGCCAGGCCCTCGCCAGCGCCATCAATGTGCAGAATCTGCTGCAGGCGGTCTATTTCGAGACCGGCCAGAGCGCCGCCAGCCTGCTGCCGCCCCTCTCCTGGGGTTACAACCCCTCCCTGCCCCAGCGCAAGCCGGATCTCAAGCTCGCTCGCCAGTTGCTCAAGGACGCGGGCTACCCCAACGGCTTCGAGATGCAGGTGCTGGTGCAACCCGGCGCCCGTCCCTACAACCCGGACGGCCTCAAGACGGCGCAACTGATGCGCAGCGATTTCGCCAAGATTGGGGTGAGCCTCAAGATAGTGCAGCAGGCCTGGCCGGTCATCGAGACCCGGCTCGCCCATGGACAATATGACAGCCTGCTTTCGGGCTGGATCGCCGACAACGCGGATCCGGACAACTTCTTCCGCCAGTTGCTGAGCTGCGCCGCCGTCGAGCGGGGCAACAACTACAGCCGCTGGTGCAGCCCGGCGTTTGATCAGCTGCTGGACGATGCGGTGACCACCCCGCAGCTCGCCTTCCGCTTGCGCAACTATTACTATGCCCAGTCCTTGCTCAACGAGCAGTTGCCGCTCATTCCCCTGGCCCATGCCCTGAGAACCCAGGTGAGTCGCAGCGACATTCAGGGGCTGACCCTGATGCCCTTTGGCGGCACCACCTTCAACCAGGCCCATCGGGAGTGACCATGACAGATAACCACTCCATCGTCGGGCCATCGGCGCACCGTCCCCAGGAGGCATAAGCATGTTTTTCTATATCCTGCGCCGCATCACCCTGCTGGTGATCACCCTCCTGGTGCTGACTCTGGGGGCCTACCTCCTGGAGTTTCGCCTCATCACCCAGGTGCTGGATTTCTGGCACGGCTATCCTGACTTCCTCCAGCGCATCGCCGCCGGGGATTTCGGGCTCTCCAGCGTCTCCGGCCAGCCGGTCCTCGACGAGATCCGTCACTACTTCCCGGCGACCCTGACCCTCTGCCTCGCCGCCTTCGCCATCTCGCTGCTGGTGGGCATCCCCCTGGGCACCCTCGCGGCACTCTATCAGGGGCGCAGCCCGGACCTCTCCATCATGGCCGCCGGCCTCGTCGGCTATGCCATCCCGGTCTTCTGGCTGGGGCTGCTGATGGTGATGTTCTTCTCCCTGGATCTTGGCTGGCTCCCCTCCTCTGGCCAGATCAGCCTGCTCTACGACGTGCCCTCCATCACCGGGATCGCCATCGTCGATGTGCTGATGAGCCAGGAGCCCTGGCGGGAGGCGGCCCTGCACGACGCCCTGCGCCATCTGGTACTGCCTTCCCTGGTGCTGGCCGTGGTGCCCACCACCGAGGTGATCCGCCACGTGCGCAGCTCCCTCATCGACGTGATGAAACAGAACTACATCAAGGCTGCCGCCAGCCGCGGACTTTCCCGCCGCCAGATCGTCTGGCGTCACGGGCTCAAGAACGCCCTGCCCCCGGTGTTGCCGCTGCTGGGGCTGCAACTTGGCAGTGTGCTCACCTCCGCCATGATCACCGAGGTGGTGTTCGACTGGCCCGGCATCGGCCGCTGGCTGGTGAGCAGTATCGCGCTGCAGGACTATGCCGCCATCCGCGGCGCCTTCCTGGTGGTGGCGAGCTTCGTCATCTTCATCAGCGTCAGCACCGATCTGCTGACCACCATCATGTATCCGGCACGGCGTAAAGAACTCTATGCAAGACAAGATTGATTGCGGTCTGTGGATGAGCCACGGCGGCCCATGGGCCACCGGCGCACAGGCGTGCCCATCCCCTTGCGACCAGCACGGGAGCCTGCATCATGCACGATAAATCGAACATCTATCCGGAGCTCAAGATCCTCTCCCCCCTGGAGCAGACCTGGGCTTCCTACCGGCGCAACCCGCTGGCCATGGCGGGGCTCTGGTGCTTCGGTCTGCTGCTGCTGGTGACCCTCATCGGTCCCCTGGTAATCCCCTACGGCATCGACGATCAGCACAGCAACCACCTGCTGCTCGCCCCCTCCTGGGCCAACAGCGGCAACATCGATTACTTCCTGGGGACCGACGATCTGGGGCGCGACATCCTCTCCCGTCTGGTGGCCGGGGCCAGACTCACCTTCGGCAACGCCCTGCTGGTGGTGCTCATCGCGCTGGTCATCGGCTCGGCCATCGGCATCCTCGGTGGCATGAGCAAGGGGGTGAAGTCGAGCGTGCTCCATCACCTGCTCGATACCCTGCTCTCCATCCCGTCCCTGCTGCTGGCCATCATCGTCGTGGCCATCCTGGGGCCGGGTCTGTTCAACACCCTGATCGCCATCACGCTCGCGTTGATACCGCCCTTCATCCGGGCCACCTACAACGCGGTCCACGCCGAGATGCAGAAGGAGTACATCATCGCCAGCCGCCTCGACGGCTCTCCGCCCCAGCGGATCATGCGTCTGGCCATCTTGCCGAACATCGTCGAGACCCTGGTGACCCAGACCACCCGCACCCTCTCCGCCGCCATCCTGGACATCTCGGCGGTGGGCTTCCTCGGTCTCGGGGCCCAGTCTCCCCAGCCGGAGTGGGGTGCCATGCTGGCCGACTCGAGCGATCTTATCTATCTGGCCCCCTGGACGGTGACCCTGCCCGGGATGGCCATCCTGTTCAGCGTGCTGGTGACCAACCTGGTGGGCGAAGGCATTCGCGAAGCACTCAAAGAGGGGAACGACTGATGTTGCCAGCCTTGTTATCTATCCCCGCCCCCGGACGCCCTGAGCGACCCGGCTGCGCCCTGAACGGGAGACATTGCTGATGCCTCTGCTCGACATACGCAACCTCACCATCGAAATCGACACCCCCCAGGGCAAGGTCAAGGCGGTGGACAGAGTCAGCCTGACCCTGAACGAGGGGGAGATCCGCGGGCTGGTGGGGGAATCCGGCTCGGGCAAGAGCCTGGTGGCCAAGGTGATCGTCGGCATCCAGAAGGACAACTGGACGGTGCGCGCCGACCGGATGCGCTTCAACGACATGGACCTGCTGACCATGGCGCCCAAGGAGCGGCGCCGCATCATGGGGCGGGAGATAGCGATGATCTTCCAGGACCCCATCAGCTGCCTCGACCCCTCCGAGGAGATAGGCACCCAGCTCGAAGAGGCCATCCCCACCAGCGCCTTCACCGGCAAGTTCTGGCAGCGCTTCCAGTGGCGCAAGAAGCGGGCCATCGCCCTGCTGCACCGGGTCGGGGTCAAGGATCACCGCAAGGTGATGCGGGCCTATCCCCACGAGCTGTCGGACGGCATGTGCCAGAAGGTGATGATCGCCATGGCCATCGCCAACCAGCCGCGCCTGCTGGTGGCGGACGAGCCCACCAGCGCCATGGAGTCCACCACCCACTCCCAGATCCTGCGGTTGCTGGACAAGATGAACAAGCTGGGCAATACCACCATCCTCATCATCAGCAACGACATCGCCGCCATCGCGAACCTGACCGACACCCTCAACATCATGTATTGCGGCCAGATGGTGGAAGTGGGGTCCCGGGACCAGATCCTGGAATCCCCTCACCACCCCTATACGGATGCCCTGCTCAAGTCCATCCCGGACTTTGACAAACTGGTGCGCCACAAGTCTCGGCTCGAGACCCTGCCCGGGGTGATACCGCCGCTGCAGCATCTGCCCATCGGCTGCCGCCTCGGCCCACGCTGCCCCTACGCCCAGAAGCAGTGCGTGCAGACGCCGCTGATGAGCAAGGTCAAGGGGCATCAGTTCAGTTGCCACTTCCCGCTCAACATGGAAGAACCGAAGAAATGAACCGGCACCAGACCCTGATCCGGGGCACCTGCCCGCCCCGTCAGCCCCTCTATCCGGCGAGCGCACCCAAGGAGACCACGTCGTGACCGAACCTTCCCTGTTGCAGGTCAGGGGCCTGTGCAAGACCTATCAGAACCGCACCGGCCTGTTCAGGCGCCGCGCTGTGGAGGCGATAAAGCCCCTCTCGTTCGATCTCGAGGTGGGCCAGACCCTGGCCATCGTCGGGGAGGCGGGCTCGGGCAAGAGCACCCTGGCCCGCATTCTGGCGGGCATGATTGAACCGAGCGGCGGGGAGATCGCCATCGAGGGGCAACCCATGGTCCACGGCGATTACCAGACCCGCTGCAAGCTGCTGCGGATGATCTTCCAGGACCCCAACACCTCCCTTAACCGGAAAATCCGGGTCGGCCAGATCCTGGAGACCCCCCTTCGCCTCAACACGGCCCTGAGCGAGGAGGAGCGCCGGGAGAAGGTGATCCAGACCCTGCGCATGGTGGGCATGCTGCCCGACCACGCCCTCTTCTATCCCCAGATGCTCTCCGCCGGCCAGCAGCAGCGGGTGGGGCTGGCACGGGCGCTCATCCTCAATCCCAAGATAGTGGTGGCGGACGAGGCGCTCTCGACCCTAGATATTTCGGTACGCTCCCAGATCATCAACCTGCTGCTGGAGATGCAGGAGACCATGGGGCTGAGCTATGTGCTGGTGGCCAACGATCTGGGGATCGTCAGCCACATCAGCGACGAGGTGCTGGTGATGCACGAAGGCCGTGTGGTGGAGCGCGGCAAGACCTTGCGGGTCTTCGCCGACCCCCAGCACGATGTCACCCGCCGCCTCATTCAGAACTACAACAACGAATACCGCCGCTGATCCCGCGGCGCGTTTCCCCTTGCGCCAGACATAAAAAAACCCGGCCTGATGTCTCATCAGTCGCCGGGGGATTGCGCTCAAAAAGTGATTGCGTCGCTCGTAGTAGGAACAGGGGAATGGTAGGCAGCCCCCGTCACCTCAACAACTGTCAGATCTGACAGGCAGTCCGCTATGGAACCGGAATTGCGGATCCGGCGAACAGATGAGCTCGGCCTCCAGGCGACCGAAGAAGGCCACTCGCTCGCTGATGTCTTCGTCTGCGAACGTCTGTGCCAGGGCCAGGTAGTCCTGATAGTGACGCGCCTCCGAGCGCAGCAGGGAGACATAGAAGCGGCCCAGCTCCTCGTCCAGATGAGGGGCCAACCTGGCAAAACGCTCGCAGGATCGCGCTTCGATATAGGCACCGATGATCATCTTGTCCACCACGGCGGCCGGCTCGTAGGTGCGCACATGGGTCAGCAGGCTGCGGGCATAGCGGGAGGCGGTGACGGGACCATAGGGGATGCCCCGTGCGGCCATGATCTCCAGCACCTGCTCGAAGTGGTGCAACTCCTCCTGGATGAGGCGCACCATGGGGAACAGCAGGGGATTGCGCTCCAGCTCGGCAAACACGCTCCTGTCTGATTCGCCCATGGTGCGCTTGCCGAGGATCTCCGCCTTCTCCGGCAAGGCATCGAGCTCCCGGTAGAAGGTCAGCTTGGGCAGCAGGTGACGCTTCTCCTTGGGCAGGCAGTAGCGGCGCACCAGGCTGTGGGCGGTGAGTGCCGCCTTGTTCTCGCAGTTGGCGTGATCGATAAGCAGGGTCGGCAACTGGGCGGGATCCCGCGCCATTTCCACCCACTCATCCGGGGTCTCGCAATGCAGGAACTGACGAACGGGGGCTAACAGGTCATCCATCTGAACTCTCATCTGTTGATACGACACGCGGCGCCTGGCGCCGGGGGGCCTATGCTAACGGATCCCGCCCGGCCTGCCCACCGCCATCATGACTCAGCCCGTCAGACGCCTGAGGGAGTCGCGGCGGATCAGGGTGCCGCTGAAGGCGGGCAGTGCGTCCCGGCTCCCCTCCTCCACCATGGTGATCAGGCGGTTGATGGTCTCCTGGATCATCCCGTTCACCGGCATCTTGACGCTCGACAGCGCGGGAATGACGTAAGGGGCCAGGGGAATGTCGTCAAACCCCACCACCGAAACCTCGTCAGGCACCATCACACCGGCTTCGTGCAGCCGTTTGATCGCCCCGATCGCCATGTCATCGTTGCTGGCCACCAGGGCGCTGAAGCGAGCGCCTCGCGCCAGCAAGGTCGAGACGGCGGCCGCGCCACAGGCGGGGGTCCATTTGCCGGGGGCGATCAAGGTCTCCTGCACGGGGATGCCGTGCCGGATCAGCGCCTGCCGGTAGCCGGCCAGACGCTCGGCGCCAGTGGGGGAATCCGCAGAGCCTGCGATGAAGGCGATCTCCCTGTGCCCCATGGCCACCAGCTTGTCCACCACCGCCTCCGCCGCCGCCTGCTGGTCCGCATAGACGCAGTGGGCCGGATGGCGGCTCAGACGCCGGTTGAGCACCATGATGGGCTGCTCATGCTGCTCGATGATCTCGTCCATCTCCTCCACCCCAAGAAAGCGCGGATAGATGATGACGCCATCGCAACGGGAATCGAGCAGATACTGGATGGCCTGGCGCTCCTCGTCGGCGCTGTGCTTGCCGTCCGCCAGTATGAGCTGGCGCCCGCGATCCTCGGTCATCCGCGCCACCTGGGAGAGCAGCTCGCCGAAGTAGACGCCGTGGTAGAGGGTGTTGGTGACCACCAGTCCCAGGGTCCGGGTGTGCCTGGTCGCCAGCTGCCTCGCCACCAGGTTGGGGCGATAGCCGCACTCCTCGATGGCCTGCTGCACCCGGTCCCGGGTCTCCTGGCTGGTGTAACCATTGCCCGACAACACCCGGGAGACCGTCGCCTTCGACACCCCTGCCCGCCTTGCCACCTCCAGCATCGTCGTCATTGTGTTCTCCCTTGCTCGTAACGGGGCGCAGTGTACTGCACCGCCCCCGGCTTGTCGTCGCACGAATGGCGTGCAGGCCCGGGTTCAGTGATGCCATTCACGGATCCGGACGCTCGCTGCACAAGATGCTTGTCTCCCGCGCTCAGGCCGCGCACTCTATGTGGAACCGGTTCCACACTCAGTTTCATGCGCGTTCCCGCCCTTCGCGGCGGCGGGGGCGAGCAGGCCCACTTGGTTAAAAGGATCTACCTCGATGTCAAAAAACTATGCGGCTCTGGCCGGTACCGTCATCACCGCACTCGGCGGCGCCGACAACGTCGTCGCCGTGACCCACTGCATGACGCGGCTGCGCTTTGTGCTCGGCGATCCCGCCCGGGTCAATGGCCCTGCCCTCAAGGCCATCACGGGCGTGCTCGGGGTGGTGCAGGCGGACAACCAGTGTCAGGTGATCATCGGCAACACCGTCTCCCACGCCTATCGCGAAGTGCTGGCCCTGCTGCCCCAGGGCGGTGGGCAGACTCCGCTTCCGGAGGCTTCCGCTGGCTGGAGCCTGCGCCGCATGGGCGCCGCCATCCTCGACGCCCTGATCGGCACCATGTCCCCCCTCATCCCGGCCATCATCGGCGGCTCCATGCTCAAGCTGCTGGCCATGGTGCTGGAGATGACCGGCGTACTGGAGAAAGGCTCCTCGACCCTCACCATCCTCACGGTAGCCGGGGATGGGGCCTTCTTCTTCCTGCCCCTGATGGTGGCCGCCTCCGCCGCCGTCAAGTTCAAGACCAACATGTCCCTGGCCATCGCCATCGCCGGGGTGCTGGTGCACCCCAGCTTCATCGAGCTGATGGCCAGAGCCGCCGAAGGGGAGCAGGTGACCTTCGCCCTGGTCCCGGTGACCGCGGTCAAATACACCTACACCGTCATTCCGGCGCTGGTGATGACCTGGTGCCTCTCCTACATCGAGGGCTGGGTCGACCGCATCACCCCGGCGGTCACCAAGAACTTCCTCAAACCCATGCTGATCGTGCTGATCGCGGCCCCCCTCGCCATCCTCTTCATCGGCCCCGTCGGCATCTGGATTGGCACCGCCATCTCCGGCCTGGTCTACACGGTCCACGACTACCTGGGCTGGCTGTCGGTGGCCATCATGGGGGCGCTCTGGCCCCTGCTGGTGATGACCGGCATGCACCGCGTCTTCACCCCGACCATCATCCAGACCATCGCCGAGACCGGCAAGGAAGGCATGGTCATGCCCTCCGAAATCGGCGCCAATCTCTCTCTTGGCGGCTCGTCCCTGGCGGTAGCCTGGCGCACCCGTAACCCGGAACTGCGCCAGACGGCGCTCGCGGCGGCTGCCTCCGCCATCATGGCGGGGATCTCCGAACCCGCGCTCTACGGTGTGGCCCTGCGCCTCAAGCGTCCGCTCATCGCGAGCCTCATCAGCGGCTTTGTCTGCGGTGCCGTCGCCGGCATGGCGGGGCTCGCCAGCCACTCCATGGCCGCCCCCGGGCTCTTTACCAGCGTGCAGTTCTTCGATCCGGCCAACCCCATGACCATCGCCTGGGTGTTCGGCGTGATGGCCCTCTCGGTGGTGCTCTCCTTCGTGCTGACCCTGGTGATGGGGTTCGAGGACATCCCGGTCGAGAGCCCGGCCTCCCGCGCCGAGCCCGTGCAACCCGTCGCCACCAGCCAGGCGCAGGCCGGGCTGTGACACCCCATTCAGACATGACAAGAGGTAACAGATGTCGTTAACAAGATTTCCCGAGGGCTTTCTCTGGGGCGGTGCCCTGGCCGCCAATCAGGCGGAGGGCGGCTATCTCGAGGGGGGCAAGGGGCTGACCACGGTGGACATGATCCCCCATGGCCCGCGCCGCATGGCGGTCAAACTCGGCCAGGAGAAGCGCATCACCCTGCAAGATGACGAGTTCTACCCAAGCCACGGGGCCATCGATTTCTATCACCGCTATCGGGAGGACATCGCCCTGATGGCCGAGATGGGCTTCACCGTGTTTCGCACCTCCATCGCCTGGGCCCGTCTCTACCCCAGGGGGGACGAGCGCGAGCCCAATGCCGAGGGCATCGCCTTCTACCGCGCGGTGTTCGAGGAGTGCAGAAAGTACAACATCGAGCCCCTGGTGACCCTGTGCCACTTCGATGTGCCCATGCACCTGGTGACCGAGTACGGCTCCTGGCGCAACCGCCAGATGGTGGAGTTTTTCACCCGCTACGCCCGCACCTGCTTCGAGCAGTTCGACGGCCTGGTGAAGCACTGGCTCACCTTCAACGAGATCAACATCCTGCTGCACAGCCCCTTCTCCGGGGCGGGGCTGGTGTTCGAGCAAGGGGAGCACCAGGATCAGGTGAAGTATCAGGCCGCCCACCACGAGCTGGTGGCCAGCGCCCTGGCGACCCGGATCGCCCACGAGGTGAACCCGGCCAACCAGGTGGGCTGCATGCTGGCGGGGGGCAACTTCTACCCCTACTCCTGCAAGCCCGCCGACGTCTGGACCGCCCTCCAGAAAGATCGGGAGAACCTCCTCTTCATCGACGTGCAAGCCAGGGGCGCCTATCCGGCCTATGCGCAGAGGGTGTTTCGTGACAAGGGGGTCACCCTGGTGAAGGGGCCGGAAGATGACGAGATCCTCAGGCACACAGTAGATTTCGTCTCCTTCAGCTACTACGCCTCCCGCTGCGCCGCCGCCGACATGAATGCGGGCAACACCAGCGAGGCCAACGTGGTCAAGTCCCTGCGCAATCCCCACATCGAGGTGAGCGAGTGGGGCTGGGGCATCGACCCCCTGGGCCTTCGCATCACCCTCAACACCTTGCACGATCGCTACCAGAAGCCCCTCTTCCTGGTGGAAAACGGCCTGGGGGCAGTGGACGAAGTGAACGAGCAAGGGGAGATAGAGGACGACTACCGCATCGACTACCTGCGCGCCCACATCGAGGCCATGGGGGACGCCATCGAGGACGGCGTGCCCCTGATGGGGTACACCAGCTGGGGCTGCATCGATCTCGTCTCCGCCTCCACCGGCGAGATGAGCAAGCGCTACGGCTTCGTCCACGTGGACAGGGACGACGCCGGCCATGGCACCCTGGCCCGCCGGCGCAAGAAGTCGTTCTGGTGGTACAAGAAGGTGATCGCGAGCAACGGGGAGGATCTGGCCTGAGGACCCTTGTGTGGGTTGTCCAGGCGCTGCGCCGAGTGTACGAATACAAGATGGGGGCCTAGGCCCCCATCTTTTTTCATCGCGCTGGCAATCTGAAAACGTTTAACTGCCTTCGTTGAAGATCTCGAGGTTGCTGGTCCCTTCCTGCCACTCGCGCACCGCCTTGTTGTCGTCGCTGCGCAGGGCATTGAGGTGGTCCAGATAACCCTGATCCACGTCGGAGGTGACGTAGTGGCCGTTGAAGACCGAGGTCTCGAAGTGGCGCAGCTCGGGGTTGATCTCCCGCACCGCCTCTTCCAGATCTTCCAGATCCTGGAAGATGAGGCCGTCAGCACCGATAAGCTTGCACACCTCTTCCACTTCACGGCCATGGGCAATGAGCTCGTTGGCGGTGGGCATGTCGATGCCGTAGACGTTGGGGAAGCGAATTTCCGGCGCGGCCGAGGCGAAGTAGACCTTGTCGGCCCCCGCTTCACGGGCCATCTGGATGATCTGCTCGGAGGTGGTGCCCCGCACGATGGAGTCGTCCACCAGCAACACCTTCTTGCCCTTGAATTCGGAGCTGATGGCGTTGAGCTTGCGGCGCACCGACTTCTTGCGCTGGGTCTGGCCCGGCATGATGAAGGTACGGCCGATGTAGCGGTTCTTCACGAAGCCCTGACGGTACGGCAGGCCCAGGGTGTGGGCGATTTCCAGCGCCACGTCGCAGGAGGTCTCGGGGATGGGGATGACCACGTCCACGTCGAGATCATCCCACTCCCGTGCGATCTTCTGGCCCAGCTTGCGACCCATGTTGAGGCGGGCGGCATAGACGGAGACCTTGTCGATGAAGGAGTCGGGGCGGGCGAAGTAGACGTATTCGAAGATGCAGGGGTTCATCTGCGGGTTCTCCGCACACTGCTCGGAGAAGAGCTGGCCCTGCTCGGTGATGTAGATGGCCTCGCCCGGGGCGACGTCACGCACCGTCTCGAAGCCGATGGCGTCGAGGGCCACGCTCTCGGAGGCGAGCATGTACTCCACCTGCCCCTGCTCGTCGACCCGGCGACCCAGGATCAGCGGGCGAATGCCGTTCGGGTCACGGAACCCGATGAGGCCGTGGCCGATCACCAGAGAGACCACGGCATAGGCGCCGCGGATCTGCTGGTGCACCTTGCGCACCGCCGAGAAGATATCTTCCGGGCGCAGCGCCATCTTGTCGCACAAGTCCAGCTCGTGGGCCAGCACGTTCAACAGCACTTCGGAGTCCGAGGTGGTGTTGATGTGGCGGCGGGCCACCTTGAACTGCTGCTCCTTGAGCTCCTTGGCGTTGGTGAGGTTGCCGTTGTGGGCCAGCACCATGCCGTAGGGGGAGTTCACGTAAAACGGCTGCGCCTCTGCCGCACTGGAGCTGCCTGCGGTGGGATAACGGACGTGTCCGATGCCGATATTCCCTTTCAGGCGCTGCATGTGGCGCACTTCAAACACATCCTTCACCAGACCGTTGGCCTTGCGTTGCCGGAAGTTTCCACTGTCAATGGTCACGATCCCGGCGGCATCCTGTCCCCTGTGCTGCAACACCGTCAAGGCGTCGTAGAGGGCCTGATTGACGGGGGTGGTGCCAACTATACCGACAATACCGCACATGTCTTTGCTACCTCGAAGTCACTGTACCTGTTGAAGAAAACTGGACGAGTTCATCATGAACCCGAAAAACCACTGGATCACCGGCTTGAACTCCGGCACCAGCCTGGACGCCACCCACCAGTCGCTCTGGGAGAGGCTGGTGAAGGTATCCATGAAAAACAACAGGGCGCTGACGATCAGCACCCCGCGAATGGCGCCAAAACAGACCCCGAGCACCCTGTCGGTGCCGGAAAGCCCGGTCTTTTCCACCAGCAGGCCCACCACGTAGTTCACCACGCTCCCCAGGATCAGGGTCGCCACGAACAGGGCGGCGATGGCCAGACCGTTGCGAACCATGGCATCGGAAAAAGAGGTGAAATAGACGGCGAGATCGGGATAGAAATGGCTGGCAATGAAAAAGGCGACGAACCAGGTGACCAGAGACATGGCCTCCTTGAGAAAGCCGCGCACCAGGCTGATGAGGGCGGAGAAACCGACGATGCCGATGATGGCGTAATCAATCCAGACCATAGAAAAAGATGTCCTGCGAAATTGCGGCGCAGTCTAACAAAAACGATTGCGCAATGCTTGATAAAATTGTGTTACAGGCCCGAAGGGAGCTATCCCTTCCCCTTGCGGCGGGTTTCCCGGGCCCAGAATGCACAACGCCATGGCATGCCATGGCGTTGTCGTCTGCAACGAGCGCTTACCCGATGTGGGTCAGGCCGCCCATGTAGGATTGCAGCGCAGCCGGGATGGCGATGCGGCCATCTGCCTGCTGGTAGTTCTCGAGCACGGCCACCAGGGTACGACCCACCGCCAGACCGGAACCATTCAGGGTGTGAATGAGCTGCGGCTTGCCGTCGATGCGCACGCGAGCCTGCATGCGGCGCGCCTGGAAGTCGGTGCAGTTGGAGACGGAGGAGATCTCGCGATAGGTGTTCTGGGCCGGCAGCCACACTTCCAGATCGTAGGTCTTGGCGGCGCAGAAGCCCATGTCACCGGTGGAAAGCGCCATCACGCGATACGGCAGCTCCAGCAGTTGCAGCACCTTCTCGGCGTGACCCACCATCTCTTCCAGGGCATCCCAGGATTTTTCCGGGTGCACCAGTTGCACCATCTCGACCTTGTCGAACTGGTGCATACGGATGAGGCCACGGGTATCACGACCGTAGGAGCCCGCTTCGGAGCGGAAGCAGGGGCTGTGGGCGGTCATCTTGATGGGCAGCTCCTGCTCGTCGAAGATCTCGTCACGGGCCATGTTGGTGAGCGGCACTTCGGAGGTCGGGATGAGGGAGAACTTGCGCACCTTGCCTTCGTCTTCCCCTTCCCCTTCGATGCCGGTATTGAAGAGATCCTGGGAGAACTTGGGCAGCTGGCCGGTGCCGTACAGGCTGTCCGGGTTGACCAGATAGGGCACGTAGCACTCGGTGTAGCCGTGCTGCAGGGTGTGCAGGTCCAGCATGAACTGGGCCAGGGCGCGGTGCAGACGGGCAATCTGGCCCTTCATCACCACGAAACGGGCACCGGAGAGCTTGACGCCGTTCTTGAAGTCGACCCCCTTGGCCGCCTCACCCAGATCGATGTGATCGCGCACCGGGAAATCGAACTCACGCGGGGTACCCCAGCGGCGGACCTCCACGTTGTCGTTCTCGTCACGGCCCACCGGGGTGGTCTCGCTCGGCAGGTTGGGGATGGCGTCGGCGATCCCCTTGAGCTGGGCCAGCAGGGCCTCCAGCTCGACCTTGCTGGTCTCGAGCTCGTCGTTGATCTTGGTCACCTCGGCCTTGAGGGGGGCAACATCTTCACCACGACGGGCCGCCTCACCGATGGACTTGGAGCGGGCGTTGCGCTCGGCCTGCAGCTCCTGGGTGCGGGACTGCAGATCCTTGCGTTTCTCTTCCAGAACATTGACCGCCGCTACGTCCAGAACGTAGCCACGTGTCGCCAGACGAGCGGCAGCTTCGGTGATGTCGCTGCGCAGATATTTGGGATCCAGCATGGTTTACCTACTTTTTTTAATGGGATCTGGGCCCGGGTCATCGTGACCGGGTTGGGAAACAGATCCGGAAGTTAACATCGGTTGGCGCACCCCTTTGCCTTCGGAATCGGGCCTTCGAAATCAAGAAGATGGTGCAAGGCCAAGACAACCGGGGTCAGACGGGCAGTGTAGCAGACCGCCCCCCCGCCCGAACAGGGACTATTACGCCCGTTTTTGCCGGGCCCCCCTCCCCTGATGCCTTTGCTGTGCGCTTTCCGGGCAAGGGGCTTGAAGGTCTTTCCTATCGCTTGCGCGGGCTCTGCTTGTCCAGCTCGTGCAGATAGTCGAGCTTCTGGGCTATCTGCTTCTCAAGCCCCCGCTCGGTGGGTTGATAGTACTGCTTGCCGGCAAGCTCCGGGGGGAAGTACTGCTCGCCGGCGGCATAGGCCCCCGGCTCGTCGTGGGCGTAGCGATATTCGGCGCCGTAGCCCAGCTCGCTCATCAGCTTGGTCGGTGCATTGCGAAGGTGCGGTGGCACCTCGAAGTCCGGCAGGTTCTTGGCGTCGTGAAGCGCCGCCTTCCAGGCGGTGTAGACCGCATTGCTCTTGGGGGCACAGGCGAGGTAGACGATGGCCTGGGCGATGGCCCGCTCCCCTTCCGCCGGGCCGATGCGATGGAAGCAGTCCCAGGCCGAGAGCGCCACCTGCATGGCACGGGGATCGGCGTTGCCCACGTCTTCCGAGGCAATGGCCAGCAAGCGGCGGGCGATGTAGAGGGGATCGCAGCCGGCGCTCACCATGCGGGCATACCAGTAGAGGGCCGCATCCGGTGCCGAGCCGCGAATGGACTTGTGCACCGCCGAGATGAGGTCGTAGAAGTGATCGCCGCCCTTGTCGAAACGGGCCACGTGCTCTCCCACCACGGCGGCGAGCAGGGTACTGTCGATCACTCGCGCCCCTGAGCTGTCGGCCTCGGCCATGTCGGCCAGGAGCTCCAGATAGTTCAGAGACTTGCGCCCGTCCCCGTCCACGGCTTTCGCCAGCGCCTCCTTGGCCCCGGGGGCAAAGCGCAGGCTAGGGTCATTGAGACCGCGCGGGTCCTGCATAGCCTGATCGATCATGGCGAGGATGTCCTGCTCCTCCAGCCTCTTGAGCAGATAGACCCGGGCCCGGGAGAGCAGCGCGTTGTTGAGCTCGAACGAGGGGTTCTCGGTGGTGGCGCCGATGAAGGTGATGGTGCCGTCTTCGATGTGGGGCAGGAAGACATCCTGCTGGCTCTTGTTGAAGCGGTGGACTTCATCCACGAATAGGATGGTGCGCACCCCGCGCCAGCCGTTCTCCTTCGCCTTGTCGAGGGCCGCGCGGATCTCCTTGATACCGGAGGTGACCGCGGAGAGCCGCTCCACCTCCGCCTGGCAGTAGTGGGCAACCAGTTCTGCCAGCGTGGTCTTGCCGGTGCCGGGGGGCCCCCAGAGGATCATGGAGTGGCAGTGCCCCGCCAGGATCGCTTTTCGCAGGGGCTTGTCCGGCCCCAGGATATGCTGCTGGCCGATGTACTGCTCGAGGGTTTGCGGCCGCATCCGGGCCGCCAGCGGACGAAAGTCCGAGGAGAAATCCAGGGATAAATTGCTCATCTGCATTGACCTTGCATCTGACCGGTCATAAACAACGCCCGGTCAGACGATAACGCCGGTAACGGCTGGCTCATCAGCGCTGGTCGTCCAACTCGACCCCCTTCGGGATCTTGAAGACAAATTCGTTGCCCTTGAGCACCGGCTTGCGGTTGAAGCTGCTCAGGGTGAACTCGCTCCACTGGCCCTGGGCCTCTTTCACGTCGAAGCGACTGATGTTGTTCTGACGGTCGAAGGTGATGCGAAAGGAGGCGATCAGCTCGTCCTTGTTGCGGCTGGTGACGGTATAGACATCCCCTTCCTGGGTCACGTCATAGTTCTTCCAGAGGCTGTTGTCGTTGCCCGCGATGAGCACGAAGGGGGTGTTGAGCACCGCATCCTTCATCTTGAGAGCGGTGACCTGCTCGACGAAGGGGTCGTACACCCACACATCCTTGCCATCGGCCACGATCAGGCTCTCGTCCGGGGAGGTAGTGTGCCAGTTGAAGCGGTTGGGTCGCTGCACCAGCAGGGAGCCGCTCGCCTTTTGCAGCTCCTTGCCCTTGCTGTCATAAACGGTCTGGGCAAATGTCGCGGAGAAGACATTGACGGAGGAGAGCTTCTCCTTGAGATCACTGGCCGCATCGGCCCATACCTGGCTGCTGGCGACCAGCAGAATGGAACCCATCAACAGTTGTTTTTTCATCAGGCTCTTCATAGGGAGGTTCTCGATAAAAGGCCACGCCCGCAGAGGGCATGGCCAGAATGATACAGGAGTTAGGCTTAGTCACGAACCGGCGGCGGTGCCAGCACGTCGCGCTGGCCGTTGCCGCCCGGGGCGCTGACGATGCCCTGGTTTTCCATCTGCTCGATGAGACGGGCCGCCCGGTTGTAACCGATCTTGAACTTGCGCTGGACGCTGGAGGTGGAGCCACGGCGGGATTCCACCACGAAGGCCACCGCCTCGTCGAACAGGGGATCGAGCTCTTCATCGCCGCCCCCGCCGAAGTCGCCACCGCCGCCCTCGCCGTCCGACTCGCCGGAGAGGATCTCGTCGATGTAATCCGGCTCGCCACGCAGTTTCCAGTCCGCCACCACCTTGTGTACCTCGTGGTCATCGACGAAGGCACCGTGGACACGGGTGGGGTTGGAGGTGCCGGCAGGCATGTAGAGCATGTCACCCATGCCGAGCAGGGATTCGGCGCCCCCCTGGTCCAGGATGGTGCGCGAATCGATCTTGCTCGACACCTGGAAGGAGATACGGGTCGGGATGTTGGCCTTGATGAGGCCGGTAATGACATCCACCGACGGACGCTGGGTCGCGAGGATAAGGTGAATACCGGCCGCCCGCGCCTTCTGGGCGATACGGGCGATAAGCTCCTCAACCTTCTTGCCGACGATCATCATCATGTCGGCGAACTCGTCCACCACCACCACGATGTGGGGCAGTTTTTCCAGCTCCGGCGGCATCTGATCCATGGAGTCGCCCGGACGCCACAGGGGGTCGACCAAGGGATCCCCCGCCTCGATGGCGGCCAACACCTTGTCGTTGTACCCCTTGAGGTTGCGCACCCCGACCGCGGACATCAGCTTGTAACGACGCTCCATCTCGCCTACGCACCAGCGCAGGGCGTTGGCGGCATCCTTCATGTCGGTGACCACCTCGGTCAGCAGATGCGGAATGCCTTCATAGACCGAGAGCTCCAGCATCTTGGGGTCGATCATGATGAAGCGCAGATCCTCGGGGGAGGATTTGTAGAGCATGGAGATGATCATGGTGTTCACCCCCACCGACTTGCCCGAGCCCGTGGTACCGGCCACCAGCAGGTGAGGCATCTTGGCGAGGTTCACCACCACGGGTTCCCCCGCGATGTCCTGACCCAGCCCCATGGTGAGCGGATTACGGCTGGCCGCGAACGCCTCGCAGTCGAGGGTTTCCCGCAGGTAGACGGTCTGGCGTACCCGGTTGGGCAGCTCGATCCCGACGAACGTCTTGCCCGGGATCACCTCCACCACCCGCACGCTGCTGGCAGAGAGAGAACGGGCGAGATCCCGGGAAAGATTGGTGATCTTGCTCGCCTTCATGCCCGGCGCCAGATCCAGCTCGAAGCGGGTAATGACGGGACCGGGATAGACGCCCACCACCTTGGCCTGCACGTTGTAATCGGCGAGCTTCGCCTCCACCAGCCGGCCCATGCGCTCCAGCTCGTCCTTGCTCATCATCTGGGTCTTGGCGGGCGGTCTGTCCAGCAGATCGATACTCGGCAAAGGGGCCAGACCGGGCTGGGGACGGCGCTTGGCTTTCACCGGCGCAGCGGCAACGGGAGCATCGGGTTCGTCATCCCCCTCCGCCCAGGGCAAGTCGAGGTCATCTTCTTCCTGGCGCACGGCGGGACGCGGACGGCCATTGGCCACACGCTTGCCCTTGGCGGCAGGCGCCGGAGCCTCGTCCTCTTCGTCGTCAAACTGCGGATCGAACTGGAAGGTGTCTTCGTCAAGCTCCGGCAGCCATTCGTCAGCTTTTGTCTTTTGAGCGCGATTCTTCGTCTTGGGGTTGCGTGTCCAGCTGCCGTGGGGGTCTTCGTCATCCTCTTCCTGATCGAAGCTCCCCACGCCCCCTTCCAGCAGGGGATCCGGCCCCTCATAGCGGGGCTGGCGCCAGCCACCGGTGAGCCAGCGGCCCAGGGTGGTGGGGAAATGGTAGATGGCGCTGACAGAGCCGGTGCAGGCGGCACCGATGCGCTCGACAATGGTGAGCCAGGACCAGCCGGTAAAGAGGGTGATGCCGGTCGCCACGAAGCAGAGCAGCATCAGGTTGGCCCCCACGCCGCCAAACAGCGGCACCACGGCGGAGGCGATCACATCCCCCACCAGGCCGCCGGCGGAAAAGTTCTGCAAGTCGTTGAAGTTCATGCTGGCGATGGCGGACATGCCAAGCACCGTCAGCACGAAGCCGATGATCCGTACCGACAGGGTGAGGTAGTCCACTTCCAGCAGCTTGCTCGGGCGCCAGAACAGGCTCCAGCCAAGCAGCACCACCAGGGGGGGCACCAGATAGGAGAAGGCCCCGAAGGTAAACATGGTGATGTCGGCGAGCCAGGCACCGGCGCTGCCCGCGAGGTTTTTCACCTCCCCTTGCCAGGAGGTTTGCGACCAGCCGGGATCGGCGGGATGGTAGGTCAACAGGGCAAGCAAAAGATAGGCAGCCATCAGGGTGATGGCGATCAAGACGGCCTCGAAGATCCGTTGTGTACCTGATAAAGGAGTAAACAGCTTTTTATCGGCCAAACTCCGGCTCCTTTGTGAAAACATGAATGCGGGGATAGGGGGCCTAGTATCCCTGAAAAGCCCACCGATTGTCAGCCAGTGCCTGAGGGCGGGCCTGAAACTCTCTATAAGAAGAAACGAGCGGACCGGCCGCTCGTTTCTGACTATCGTGACTCGTCATGGAACTTGCAAGTCACAGCACAACCCCGCTTATCGGGTGCTGATCACCAGACGACTGCTCTGTTTGACCTCTTCCATCACCACGTAGGTGCGGGTGTCGTTGACGCCCGGCAGACGCAGCAGGGTTTCACCCAGCAGGCGGCGGTAAGCGGACATGTCGCTGACGCGGGTCTTGAGCAGATAGTCGAAATCACCGGACACCAGATGGCACTCCTGGATCTCTTCGAGCACCTGAACAGCCTTGTTGAACTGCTCGAACACATCGGGGGCGCCACGATTGAGGGTAATTTCCACGAACACCAGCAGAGACGCGTCCAGATAATGAGGGTTCAGAATGGCGGCATATCCTTCGATATACCCTTGTCGCTCCAGGCGACGAACCCGTTCCAGACACGGTGTGGGACTCAGGCCCACTCGTTTGGACAACTCAACGTTCGAAATCCTGCCATCCTTTTGCAGTTCATTCAGAATGTTGCGGTCAATCCTGTCCAAATCCTTTAGCCGACTCTTAGCTTCCATCATTTAATTCCATCCTTTGGCTATTTTTTGGTAAGAATCACCAGTCATTTTATAATAATGGCCACAAATCCTGTCAATACCTGAATATACTAGGCGCAAATGTCGCTTAACATCTAGGCAACATAAACCACCAATCGATAGACGAGGGATAGCATGATTATCGGTGTACCTAAGGAAATAAAAAACCATGAATATCGCGTAGGCATGGTTCCGGCCAGTGTACGTGAACTGACAGCACGAAACCATACTGTTTTCGTCCAAAGCGGCGCAGGAAATGGCATTGGGTTCAGTGACGCAGATTATCTGGCTGCCGGAGCCGAGATCCTGGCATCAGCTGCCGAAGTTTTCGCCAAGGCGGAGATGGTCGTCAAGGTCAAGGAACCCCAGGCAGTGGAACGGGCCATGCTGCGTCCCGGCCAGACCCTCTTTACCTATCTGCATCTGGCGCCGGACCTGGCCCAGACCCAGGATCTCATCGACAGTGGTGCCGTCTGCATCGCCTATGAAACCGTCACGGACGGTCGTGGCGGTCTGCCCCTGCTGGCCCCCATGTCGGAAGTGGCCGGACGCATGTCTATTCAGGCCGGTGCCCAGGCACTGGAGAAATCCCGTGGCGGCAGCGGCGTGCTGCTCGGCGGTGTGCCCGGTGTGGAACCGGCCAAGGTGGTGATCATCGGTGGTGGTGTGGTGGGCTCCAACGCAGCCCGCATGGCCGTCGGCCTGCGTGCCGACGTCACCATCCTCGACAACAACGTCGATACCCTGCGCCGTCTCGACAGCGAGTTCCAAGGGGCTGCCAAGGTGGTCTACTCCAACCGCGAGACCCTGGAGCGCCATCTGCTGGCGGCGGACCTGGTCATCGGCGGCGTGCTGGTGCCTGGCGCCACTGCGCCAAAACTTGTCAGCCGTGACCACATTGCTCGCATGAAACCCGGTGCTGCCATCGTGGACGTGGCCATCGACCAGGGCGGCTGTGTCGAGACCTCCCATGCCACCACCCATGAAGATCCCACCTTCATCGTCGACGAGGTGGTGCACTACTGCGTGGCCAACATGCCGGGTGCCGTGGCGCGGACCTCTACCGTGGCCCTGAACAACACCACCCTCCCCTTCATCATCAAGCTGGCCGAACAGGGCTATCGCAACGCACTGCTCGCCGATCCCCACCTGTTGCACGGCCTGAACGTAATGGCGGGCAAAATCACCTGCAAGGAGGTTGCCGTGGCCCACAACCTGGCTTACACGGATCCCCTGACCCTGCTGAACTGATCGCGTCCCTGCAAAGGGAGGTAGATGAGTGAAAATCCGCCCGCGATGGGCGGTTTTTTTATGCCTGCCATCCCCGGCTCACCCCTCTTGTTGGCGATTGCCCCAATCGATGCGCTGGCCTTTGACCCCGGATCACGAATTACCTACAATCGCGCAAACTCATCACGTCTCGGAAATCACATCATGAGCCAAGTCACTCACAGCAAACTGCTGATCCTGGGATCCGGTCCGGCAGGTTACACTGCGGCCGTCTATGCCGCTCGCGCCAACCTCAATCCCCTGCTTATCACCGGTATGCAGCAAGGTGGTCAGCTGACCACCACCACCGAAGTGGAAAACTGGCCAGGGGACGCGGAAGGGCTGACCGGCCCGGCCCTGATGGAGCGCATGAAAGAGCATGCAGAGAAGTTCGATACCCGCATCCTCTTTGATCACATCAATGAAGTGACGCTGACCGAGCGTCCCTTCCGCCTCAAGGGCGACAACGGGGAATACACCTGCGATGCGCTGATCCTCGCCACCGGCGCCTCCGCCAAATACCTGGGTCTGCCCTCCGAAGAGGCCTTCAAGGGCCGCGGCGTCTCCGCCTGCGCCACCTGTGACGGCTTCTTCTACCGCAACCAGGAAGTGGCCGTGGTCGGCGGTGGCAACACCGCCGTGGAAGAGGCACTCTATCTGGCCAACATCGCCAAGAAGGTGCACCTCATTCATCGCCGCGACGAGTTCCGCGCCGAGAAGATCCTGATCAAGCGCCTCAACGACAAGGTCGAGAGCGGCAATATCGTCCTGCACACCCATCAGACCCTGGACGAAGTACTGGGTGACGACATGGGCGTCACCGGCGTGCGCCTGCGCAGTACCCGGGATGACACCACCTCCGAGCTGCCGCTGATGGGGGTCTTCATCGCCATCGGTCACCAGCCCAACACCCAGATCTTCGAAGGGCAGCTGGCCATGGAAAACGGCTATCTGAAAGTGCGTGGCGGACTGGAAGGGTTCGCAACCCAGACCAGCATCCCGGGCGTGTTCGCCGCCGGCGACGTGGCCGATCACGTCTACCGCCAGGCGATCACCTCCGCAGGAACCGGCTGCATGGCCGCCCTCGATGCAGAGCGATATCTGGACGCACAATAATCGGAAGGATATAAAGGGCATGCCAGTTGGCATGCCCTTCTTTATTGCAAGGAGCAGGATGAAACGAAAAATAATGATAGTGGAAGACAGCCTGACGGTACGCCGCATGCTGACCCAGGCCATTGCGCAGCAGACCGGGCTGGAAATCGACGCCTTCGATACCCTTGAAGGGGCTCGCGATTGCCATGGGGAAGATTATGTGGTCGCCCTGGTGGATCTCACCCTGCCGGACGCCCCCGGCGGAGAAGCTGTCAATGTGCTGAGGGAGCGTGGGTTGCCGGTGGTGATCCTGACGGCCGACATCAGCGAAGAGAAGCGGGAAGCCTGGCTGGAAGCCGGGGTGCTGGACTATGTGATGAAGGATTCACGTCACTCCCTGCAATATGCCGTCGGTCTGGTGCACCGCCTCTACCTCAACCAGGCCATCGAAGTCTTGGTGGTCGACGATTCACGCACCTCCCGTCACCGCACCGCGGCCCAGTTGCGCAAGCAGTTGTTGCAGGTGCACGAGGCCAATTCAGCCCGCGATGCGCTGGCGCAGCTCGAGCAGCACCCCGCCATTCGCCTGATGCTGGTGGACTACTACATGCCGGAGATCGACGGCATCAGCCTGGTGCGAATGCTGCGCGAGCGCTACAGCAAGCAGCAGCTCGCCATCATCGGCATCTCGGTATCGGACAAACACGGCCTCTCGGCACGCTACCTCAAGCAAGGGGCGAATGATTTTCTCAATCAGCCCTTTGAACCCGAGGAGCTGCAGTGCCGGGTCAGCCACAACCTGGAGGCCCTTGAGCAGTTCAACAACATCCAGGAATCGGCCAACCGAGACTACCTGACCGGACTTTACAACAGACGCTACTGGTTCAACGAGGGTCAAAAGTGGTTCGAGGAGCATCAGCGCCATCAGGCGCAGCTCTCCCTGTGCGTGCTCGATGTGGATCACTTCAAGCAGGTCAATGATCACTGGGGGCATGCCATCGGCGATCAGCTGCTCTGTCATCTGGCCAGGCTGCTCACCCAGTTCTTCCCGGATGCCATGATAGCCCGATTCGGTGGTGAAGAATTTGCCCTGATGGTGCCCCACTGCCCCGTTCCCGTGCTGCTCAAGCGACTGGAAGGGCTTCGTCTGCAAATGCGCCAGCAACCGCTGTCCCGGGAGATATCGCTCTTTGTACGCGCCAGTTTCGGCGTCATCAATGTCGGGCGGCTCTCCATGGACGAGGCGCTGAGCGAGGCAGATCGCCAGTTGTATCAGGCAAAGAATACCGGGCGAGACAAGATAGTCTGTCAGGACGTCTGAGCAAGCATCAGCAGAGGCACTCCGTGTAGTACCGCCCGGCGCCCCTTGTGTGGCGGCCGCCGGGTCAATCCCTTCTTCACCGTTCAATAGGTCTTGTCGACCCGCACCCCATCGTTGAAATAGAGGATGCGCACCTTGTCGCCCTGCGCAAAGACCATGGCCGGATCGTAATCCTGGATCACGTTGATGAGCCCGTTCTGCTCGTTGCGGATCAGCAGCTCCACCAGCTTGTTCTCCACCACGCTGCCCCCTGACTGAAACTGCTGCACCGCCGCCGCTCCCGCCAGCGCTCCGACCGCAGTGGCAATCTCCCGCCCGTGCCCACCGCCAAACTGGTTGCCGAGCAGCCCGCCAAGCACGGCCCCTCCCAGAGTTTTCCAGCCGGAATGCTCTGATTCCACCATCTGGCGCTGGGTGATGTTGCGCACCGCATCCACCTGGCCGAAGACCACCTGCTCCACCGGACGCGCCGTGTTGCGTTCATACACCGCACTCCAGGCCGGCGCCGTGACAAAGCCAAACAAGCTGGATACTATCAGGATAATGGCCTTCATCTATGAACCTCTGCCTTATGTCTCGCTATCTTACCGAACTGGATGATGGGCTGTGCTGGTTTCCCTCCCCCAGCCATGCGCTGGAAGAGCCCAACGGGCTGCTCGCGATTGGGGGAGATCTCTCCCCCGCTCGATTGCTGGCAGCTTACCACAGCGGGATCTTTCCGTGGAATGAACCCCATCAGCCACTGCTGTGGTGGTCACCGGACCCCAGGGGAGTCATCGTTCCCGAGGAACTCCACATCGGCCGCAACCTGCAGAAGTGTTTGCGCCGCACACCCTTCGAGATTTACATCAATCGCGCCTTTGATGACGTCATTGCAGCCTGCGCCGCCCCCCGTCGCACCGCCAGCGGCACCTGGATAAGTGCCCCCATGATCGACGCCTATCGGTGCCTTCATCGCCTCGGTCATGCCCACTCCATCGAAATCTGGCAGGATGATCAGTTGCAGGCAGGCCTCTATGGCCTCTCCCTGGGCCGACTATTTTGTGGTGAATCCATGTTCAGCCGCATCGACAATGGCGCCAAACTGGCCATGGTGGCCCTCTGTCGCCACTTTGCAGGGCACGGCGGTGCCCTCATCGACTGCCAGATGCAAAACGACTTTCTGGCCACGCTAGGCGTCCAGGAGTGGCCAAGGCAGCGCTTTCTGACCACCCTGGCCACCCTGACCCGGCAACCGTTGCAAGAGGGATGCTGGCAACCGAGGAGAATCAGCCTATGATTGAAGAAGTGATCCTCAAGGTCGGGCTGACCCCCAGGCACCCGTGCAGCTACCTCGGTCACGAGCAGGAGCAGTTGCTGGTCCTGATGGACCATGAACTGCTCAACGCCGCCGGGTACGAACGGCTGCTGACGGCAGGATTCCGGCGCAGTGGCAACGACATCTATCGTCCTCACTGCCCCGCCTGCAGCGCCTGTCAATCCTTGCGCATACACAGTGAACGTTTCACCCCAAGTCGTGGGCAGAAACGCATCCGCCAGTTGAACCGGGATCTCGAACTCGTGCTGAGCTATGACGACAAGCCCGAGTATTACCAGCTCTATGAACGCTATATCCGTGAGCGTCATCGGGATGGCAGCATGTATCCACCGAGCCGGACCCAATACAAGGGGTTCCTGCACTGCGACTGGATGCCCCCCCTCTATCTGGAGATGCGCAAGGAGGGACGCCTCATCGGCGTGGCCACCACGGACCTGCTTCCCCACTCTCTGAGCGCCATGTACACCTTCTTCGACCCCGACTATGCCGACCGGTCGCTCGGCACCTTCGCCATCCTGAGCCAGTTGGAACTGGCCAGACGTACCGGTCGTCAGTGGCTCTATCTGGGGTATTTGGTGGAGGAGTGCCGCAAGATGAATTACAAGCGCCAATACCTGCCCCATGAGCTGCTGGTACAGGGCGAATGGAAAAAAATCGACACCAAGCCCGAGTAAACTTTACACATAGCCTTAAATCCGGCATGATCCAGCGGTTTTTTGTTGTGGCTTATCAAGAGGATTCAATGGCTAAAGAAGACAGTATTGAGATGCAGGGTACCATTCTCGAAACCTTGCCCAATACCATGTTCCGTGTGGAACTGGAAAATGGTCACGTGGTTATCGCTCATATTTCCGGCAAGATGCGCAAAAACTACATCCGTATCCTGACTGGGGACAAAGTAACGGTGGCTCTGACTCCGTACGATCTCTCCAAGGGACGTATTGTTTTCCGCTCTCGCTAAGCCAGGAATTCAGCAAAAAACCCCAGCCTCTCGGTTGGGGTTTTTTGTCATTTCCGGCCTTGCTCACAGTCAGTGAGAGACAGCTTCAACGTTGACCTGAAAATCAAAGCTGAGGCTGTTGTTCACCAGCTCGACCTTCACAATGCCGCCATCGACCAGGGAACCGAACAGGATCTCGTTGGCCAGGGGCTTCTTGAGGTGCTCCTGAATGACCCGGCCCATGGGTCTTGCTCCCATTGCCCTGTCATACCCTTTCTCTGCCAACCAGTGGCGCGCCTCTTCAGACACCTCCAGTGAAACGCCCTTGGCATCCAGCTGAACCTGCAGCTCGACGATGAACTTGTCGACCACCTGATGGATCACTCCCATGTCGAGATGGTTGAACCAGATGGTGTGATCGAGCCGGTTGCGGAACTCCGGACTGAACGTCTTGTTGATCACCGCCATGGCATCATGGCTCATGTCCTGCTGCTGGAAGCCGATGGACTTGCGCTGGGTCTCCTGAACCCCTGCGTTGGTGGTCATCACCAGGATCACATTGCGAAAATCTGCCTTGCGCCCGTTGTTGTCCGTCAGGGTACCGTTGTCCATCACCTGCAGCAGCAAGTTGAAGACATCCGGGTGCGCCTTCTCGATCTCGTCAAGCAGCACGACGGAGTGCGGATGCTTGAGGACGGAGTCGGTCAACAGCCCTCCCTGCTCGAATCCCACGTAACCGGGAGGAGCCCCGATCAACCGGGACACTGTATGGCGTTCCATGTATTCCGACATGTCAAATCGCAATACCTCGACCCCGAGCGCCTTGCCCAGTTGCTGGGTCACTTCGGTCTTGCCCACCCCGGTCGGGCCGGCAAACAGGAAGCAGCCCACAGGTCGGCGTTCGTTGCCAAGCCCTGAACGTGACAACCGAATGGCATCGGTCAGCACCTCGATGGCCTTGTCCTGTCCGAACACCACCATCTTGAGATTACGCTCCAGGTTCTTCAGCACCTCCTTGTCGGAGGAGGAGACAGATTTCTCGGGAATACGGGCAATCTTGGCAACAATGGCCTCGATTTCCGGCACATTGATCACCTTCTTGCGCTTGCTAACGGGCAAGAGGCGTTGCCCTGCACCCGCTTCGTCGATGACGTCGATGGCCTTGTCAGGCAGATGGCGATCATTGATGTACTTGGCGGAGAGCTCCACCGCCGCCCGGATCGCCTTGACGGTGTAACGCACGCCATGGTGAGACTCATAACGGCTCTTGAGTCCCATCAAAATGCGAGTGGTGTCGTCTACTGTGGGTTCGACGATGTCGATCTTCTGGAAGCGGCGAGCAAGGGCCCTGTCCTTCTCGAAGATCTGGGCATATTCCTGGTAGGTGGTGGAGCCCACGCAGCGCAGCAAACCATTGGAGAGCAGCGGCTTGATGAGGTTGGCCGCATCCAGCTGGCCACCGGAAGCCGCACCAGCGCCAATGATGGTGTGGATCTCGTCGATGAACAGGATGGCCCCCTCCTGACGTTCAATCTGCTTGAGCAGCACCTTGAGGCGCTTCTCGAAGTCACCACGATACTTGGTGCCCGCCAGCAGGGAGCCCATGTCCAGGGAGTAGATGGTGCTACCCGCAATCACCTCGGGCACATCCCCCTTGACGATACGGTAGGCAAGCCCTTCGGCGATGGCGGTCTTGCCCACGCCGGCTTCCCCGACCAGCAAGGGGTTGTTCTTGCGGCGGCGGCACAATACCTGAATGGTGCGATTGAGCTCCTGATCACGGCCGATGAGCGGATCGATACGCCCCTCCAGCACCAGCTGGTTGAGGTTGGTGGCAAAGCTTTCTATCTGGGCAGAGGATACCTCGTCATCAGATTCCGCATTGTTGCCACCACTCTCGGGCTTGTTGTCCTTGCGCACCCCGTGGGACAGGAAGTTCACCACATCCAGGCGGCTTATTTCGGCTTTTTTCAGGAAGTAGGCGGCCTGGGACTCTTGTTCGCTGAAGATGGCGACCAGGACATTGGCGCCGCTCACCTCGGTATTGCCGGACGACTGGACATGGAAGACGGCACGTTGCAGCACGCGCTGGAAGCCCAGCGTCGGCTGGGTTTCCCTGTCTTCGTCGTCACGGGGGATGAGCGGAGTCGTTTGATTGATGAAGGCGCGGATCTCTTTGCGCATCTGTTCCACATCCGCACCACATGAACTCAGCGCCTCATGGGCTGAGCTGTTATCCAGCAGGGCCAACAACAGGTGCTCGACGGTCATGAATTCGTGGCGCTCGTCACGGGCCAGCTTGAAAGCCTCGTTCAGCGTCTTTTCTAGATCTTTGTTCAACATAGGCACCTCCCCTCAGTACAGCAACAATGCGGTGTCGTTATCGCCATCAAGTCATCAGATTCAAGCCTTTTCCATGGTACATAGCAGTGGATGTTCGTTGTTACGTGAATAGGTGTTGACCTGGACCACTTTGGTCTCGGCAATCTCGGCGGTAAATGTGCCGCAGACTCCCTTACCACTATAATGCACGCTCAGCATCACCTGAGTGGCCTTCTCCAGATCCATACCAAAGAACCTTTGCAGCACCTCCACCACGAACTCCATCGGTGTGTAGTCGTCGTTGTTCAGGACGACCTTGTACATGGGTGGCGGTTGCAGCTTCGTTTTCTCTGCCTCTGCAATCTCTTCATTAGCAAAGAGTTCTTTCTGCTTGCTCATAGTTGCGCTTTGGTACCTCTAGATTACTACCGTGTCGCTCAAGATTGTCAATAGACTTGTTAACCAGATCACATCGGTTGTTAACAACTTCTTGACTCGCTTAAAAGTTGGACTAGATTGGTTACTTGCTAATCGGCGCCCGTCTGCTACGGGGTCATGCCCTAGTTATATAAGGCTGGCGCAGGTTACTCAACGACTTCAGGGTAATCAATAAAAGGATGTAGATGTATGGCAACCGGAACAGTCAAGTGGTTCAACAACGCAAAAGGATTTGGGTTTATCTGTCCGGAAGGCGGTGGTGAAGACATCTTCGCTCACTACTCCACGATTCAAATGGAAGGTTACAAGACCTTGAAAGCAGGTCAGGCAGTCAACTTTGAACTGCAGCAGGGGCCGAAAGGAAATCATGCCTCTGTCATCGTGCCAAACGAAGCACAGAACATCTAAGAGTCAAACTGGATAAATTAAAAAGCGGCATCCCAAGGGATGCCGCTTTTTTACGGACAGGCACTAAGAGGGGAACAAGAAAGGCCAAGCCTTCCTTGTTCCCTGCTCCTGCTGCCGCTACTTCAGCGGGCCAGCAGGATGTTCAGCATGCGGCGCAGCGGTTCGGCGGCGCCCCACAGCAGCTGGTCACCCACGGTAAAGGCGGCCAGGTATTCCGGGCCCATGTTGAGCTTGCGCAGACGACCCACCGGGATGCTGAGGGTGCCAGTAACGGCAGCCGGGGTCAGCTCGCGGGCGGTGATGTCGCGATCGTTGGGGATCACCTTGACCCAGTCGTTGTGGGCAGCCAGCAGGGCTTCGATCTCGGCCAGCGGCACATCTTTTTTCAGCTTGATGGTGAAGGCCTGGCTGTGGCAGCGCAGGGCCCCGATCCGCACGCACAGACCATCCACCGGGATAGCGGCGTTTTCGATACCCAGGATCTTGTTGGTCTCGGCCTGGCCCTTCCACTCTTCACGGCTCTGGCCGTTGTCGAGCTTGGTGTCGATCCAGGGAATGAGGCCACCGGCCAGCGGCACACCGAAATTGTCCACCGGCAGGGTGCCGGAGCGGGTCTTCTCGGTGATCTTGCGCTCGATGTCGAGGATGGCGGAGGCGGGATCCGCCAGCTCCACCGCCACTTCATCCCGCAGCATGCCCATCTGGGTGACCAGCTCGCGCATGTGGCGGGCACCACCACCGGAGGCCGCCTGATAGGTGGCCACGCTCACCCACTCCACCAGATCGGCCTTGAACAGGCCACCCAAGGCCAGCAGCATCAGGCTGACGGTGCAGTTGCCGCCAACGAAGGTCTTGATGCCGTTGTTCAGGGCGTGTTCGATGACGTCGCCGTTGACCGGATCCAGGATGATGACCGCGTCCTTCTCCATGCGCAGGGAGGAGGCGGCGTCAATCCAGTAGCCCTGCCAGCCGGCGGCTTTCAGGCGCGGATAGACATCCTTGGTGTAGTCGCCGCCCTGGGCGGTGATGATGACGTCCTGCGCGGCCAGCGCCTCGAGATCGAAGGCGTCCTGCAGGGTGCCGGCATCGACGCCAAAATTGGGGGCGGCCTCACCGGCCTGGGAGGTGGTGAAGAAGGTGGGTTGAATGCGGGCAAAATCCTTCTCTTCCTGCATCCGGCTCATCAACACCGAACCCACCATGCCACGCCAACCGACCAAACCTACTTTTTTCATATTGTCCTACCCTGGATAGCTGCTTATAGAAATCGTGTGTGGTACCCGTGACCCCTGCCTTGGCGCCAGCCGTTTACAAGGGATTCACAATATATGAGTTGCAAAAAATGCGTCTGTCCACATTACGGATTGTGACGGCGGGCGCAAGTCGAATTGCGCAATATTCTGTGCCATTCGCTGCAATATCCGTCGGCCTGGCCGACCTGCGGGCAGCCGGTTGGCATCCTGCCTCCAGTTGGGGCATCATTGAGACCGACCGGCAGCCCCGCTGCCCCTCGGGGACGGCCCCGAGGCCTCCTGATACGCAGGGACGACCCTGCTTCCTGCGGAATCTGCCTTATGCCCTGGTTGCTATTGCTGTTGGCCGGCCTGTTCGAGGTCGCCTGGGCCATCGGCCTCAAGTACACCGACGGTTTCAGCCGTCCCCTCCCCACCCTGCTGACCCTGATCGCCATGGCCGTGAGCGTGCTGCTGCTCGCCATGGCGGTCAAACAGCTGCCCCTTGGCACCGCCTATGCGGTCTGGACCGGCATCGGCGCAGTCGGCACCGTGCTGATGGGGATCTGGCTGTTCAACGAACCGGCCACCCTGGCCCGGGTGCTCTGCCTGCTGCTCATCATCGTCGGCATTCTGGGGTTGAAGTTCATCGGTTAGGCGCGATGAAAGGGCCGGGTACACCGGCCCCGACGTGGCAAGCTCCAGGGGGCGATGTCAGCCCGGCGTGTTGCTGTGTTCCTCTGCTTGCAGATGTGTTCACAGGCGGTGGGGAAAGGCGGGTGGCACAGACGTGGCATGGCGCGTGATGGCGAGCAAGATCCGCCCCATGACCGCCCGGGCGAGCATGGGGCGCCTCCTTTTATCTTTCCGTCTGCTCCTTCAATCACTCCACCAGCGTCTGCTCGATGCGGGCCCCAGGCATCATCTGCGTGAGACCGGCAATCAGCCTGTCGCCGGCCTCCCACAAGGCTGTGCGCGGCATCGGCGGCAGACACTCCAGAATGAACCACATCCGGGGGGAAGAGAGGCTCAGGCGAGTGCGGATCCCCTGGCGCCAGTTCCAGCGGCGACAGGTGACGCCGAGATCGTCCCGCCACACCACCTCTCCTGGAGCCGGTGCCTCCTGGGTTGGCAGCCCTTCTTTGAGGGTGTCAAAGCATTCGCTGCCATCGGCAATCACCAGGCGCGGCGCTCCCACATAGGCCGCCAGATCCTCCCCGCCCACGGGAATGGCATACTCGATGCTGATGGCGTTGTAGAGATCGACCACGGGATCGATGGCGGGCAAGACGCCATCGCGCAGCACCCGCTTGCGCAGTGCCTGGGCCGAGCAGGGCGTGCGGGCAGGCTTGGCGCCAAACCCCTTGAACACCTGATCCCAGGCGGCCAGATGTTCAAGGGCCCAGGGGGCCTCGTCGGTGCCAAGGGCCGCACATGCCCGGGCCAGGGCCCGCTCCCCCACCAGAGTGTCAATCACGGGAGCGGCTTCCACTACGATGCTGAGGGCACAAAAGCCCGGCGCCAACCTGGCTATCTCGGGGTCTATACGGGGGATCATCGGGAACATTCAGCACTCCTGGTCAAGGTTCATCAAGACGGGGGGGGGAACGGGCGCTCCCCTCTTTTCCTTCCCCCGCCAACGGTTGACGCCATGATGAAGGGCACAGGGTCATAATAAAATTTACTTTATCTTAATTATGTTAAGTAAAACTGATGACCCAACCCTCTTTCCCATGAAAAATCGCCGCCCCGCAGCGCACCGCCCGGTCCCACTACCACACCCCGCCCATCCAATGCAGGCCTGGGCAAGCCCACACCATTGCCCTGGCCGCTTTCCCCGTCACTCATGCTATTATCTGCGTCCAAACATGAGCCCATAAGAATCAGGATATTGTGATGACCGACCACACTTTTATTCCCGGCAAGGACGCGGCGCTGGAAGACTCCATCGAACGCTTCCAGACCAAGCTGCAAGCCCTGGGGTTTGATATCGAGGAGGCCTCCTGGCTCAACCCCGTGCCCAACGTCTGGTCCGTGCACATCCGGGACAAGGAGTGCTCCCTCTGCTTCACCAACGGCAAGGGCGCCAGCAAGAAGGCGGCACTGGCCTCGGCCCTTGGCGAATACTTCGAGCGTCTCTCCACCAACTACTTCTTCGCCGACTTCTATCTGGGGGAGCAGGTAGCGAACGGTGACTTCGTTCACTATCCGAACGAGAAGTGGTTCCCCATCGAGGGGGATCAGCTGCCCGCCGGCCTGCTCGACCCCTTCACCCGCAAGTTCTACAACCCGGACGGGGAAGTGACCGCCGACATGCTGGTGGACCTGCAATCTGGCAACGAGGGTCGCGGCATCGTCGCGCTGCCGTTCGAGCGTCAGTCCGATCACCACACCGTCTACATCCCGATGAACATCATCGGCAACCTCTATGTCTCCAACGGCATGAGCGCCGGCAACACCAAGACCGAGGCCCGCACCCAGGGCTTGTCCGAGGTGTTCGAGCGCCACGTGAAGAACAAGATCATCGCCGAGGCCATCAGCCTGCCGGAGATCCCGGCTGAGGTCATCGCCCGCTACCCCGGCATCAAGGCTTCCATCGATGCGCTGGAGGCCGAAGGCTTCCCCATCTTCAGCTTCGATGCCTCCCTGGGTGGCCGCTATCCGGTCATCTGCGTGGTGCTGCTCAACCCGAGCAACGGCACCTGCTTCGCCTCCTTCGGCGCCCACCCGCGCTTCGAAGTGGCCTTCGAGCGCACCGTCACCGAGCTGCTGCAAGGCCGCAGTCTCAAGGATCTGGACGTGTTCGTGCCGCCGTCATTCGACAACGAGCAGGTGGCAGACCACCACAACCTGGAGACCCACTTCATCGACTCCTCCGGCCTCATCAGCTGGGATCTGTTCAAGCAGGAGTCCGACTTCGAGTTTGCCGACTGGGACTTCCGCGGCACCTCCCAGGAGGAGTTCGACCACCTGATCGGCATCTTCCATGAGCTGGAGCAGCCGGTCTATATCGCCGACTACGAGCACCTCGGTGTCTATGCCTGCCGCATCCTGGTGCCCGGCATGTCCGACATCTATCCGGTTGAAGATCTGCTGCTGGCCAACAACACCATGGGCGCCCACCTGCGGGAAACCATACTGGCGCTGCCGTCGCTTCAGTGGGACGCGGAGCAGTACATGGCGCTGTTCGACCAGCTGGATGAAGAGGGTCACGACGAGCGGACCCGGGTGCGCGAGCTGCTCGGCATCGCCGCCGCCAAGGGCACCGCCCTGCACACCCTGCGCGTGGGCGAGCTGAAAGCCATGCTGGCGCTGGCCGCCGGTGAGCTGGAGAGCGCCCTGGACCTCATCGACTGGACCATGGAGTTCAACCAGTCGGTGTTCCCGGCCGATCGCGCCGCTTACTACCGCGCCCTGCGCGCCTGCGTCGAGCTGTTCCTGGACGAGGATCGCGACCCCGAGCAATACCGCCCGGTATTCGCCCGCATGTTCGGGGAAGAGACCCTGGCACAGGCCTGGGCCAATGCCCGCGGCGAGGCGCGCTTCCACGGTCTGGAAGCCGCCGATCTGTCCCTCTCCCAGTTCCCGTTGCACCAGAAACTGCTGGCCGCTTACGAGAAATTGCAAAAAGCCAAACGAATCCATACCTGGAACTGATATGCTAGTGTGACGAAGGGGCCTTATGGCCCCTTCTGTTTTATGGTCTACGCTTTGGCTGGCCTTTATTCAAAGATGAAATAAAAGACAAAAAATACCTCTTAGGGGGTTGTTAATTTGATGCCCATGGTGCAGGGGTTCCGCAAAGGTGCCTTGCCGGTACTTTTTTAGAGATGCCGTTTATAAGTTCTTAAAAATCATAATATTAATAAATGCTTCACTTCTGTTTCACCTGAAACCTGGTGTAAAGAGAAGCTTCCGGACGACGAAAAATCCTGTAGTAAAATTACATTCACAATCTGTAATTCTTGATCGGAGTCAATTTTGGGGATCTGCCCCTTTGTTATGATTTCCACAGGCAAAATATGCAGGTACTGAGAATTGAAAGCAGAATCTCCCTTTGATTGTCTGAAGCCCGAAGCCATCGCCGCCCTGGCCGAAGACATTACCTATGCCAAGGCCACCAAGCCCGCATACAAGGTCATTCCCCTGGCCATCACCGCTGGCGCCTTCATCTCCATCGCCTTCGTCTTCTATATCACCGTCACCACGGGCTCAAGCGGCATGGCCTGGGGCATGTCCAAGCTGGTGGGCGGCATCTGCTTCTCCCTCGGTCTCATCCTCTGCGTGCTGCTCGGCGCCGAACTGTTCACCTCCACTACCCTCACCCTGGTAGCCAAGGCGGCGAATCGCATCAGCTGGGCCCAGTTGCTCAAGAACTGGGGACTGGTCTACTTCGGCAACCTCATCGGCGGTCTCATCATCGTCGGCCTCATCATCATGTCGGCGGAATACACGGCAGCGGATGGTCAGTGGGGGCTGAACGCCATGAAAGTGGCCCAGCACAAGATCCATCACACCTTCTTCGAGGCCGTGGCCCTCGGCATCCTCTGCAACCTCATGGTGTGTCTCGCCGTGTGGATGGCCTTCGGCGCCCGCAGCGCCACCGACAAGGTGATGGTGATGCTGCTTCCCGTCGCCATGTTCGTGGCCTCCGGTTTTGAGCACAGCATCGCAAACATGTTTATGATCCCGGTCGGTATCGCCATCCACAGCGTCGCGAGCCCGGAATTCTGGCAGGCCATCGGCCAGGATCCGGCAACCTTTGCCGACCTGACCGTGTCCAACTTCGTCCTGCACAACCTCATCCCTGTCACCATAGGTAATATCATTGGTGGTGGCGTCATGGTTGGGCTGACTTACTGGTTTATCTTCCGTCGCCATCATTAAGGATGGCGGCAGACACATAAATACCTTGAGAGGTAATGAAAATGGCAGAACTTAACGAACAGTTCCAAAAAGCATGGGAAGGCTTCGCAGCCGGTGAATGGCAGACCTCTGTCAACACCCGTGACTTCATCCAGAAGAACTACACCCCGTATGAAGGTGACGAGTCCTTCCTGGCTGGCGCGACCGAAGCTACCACCAAGCTGTGGGACAAGGTCATGGAAGGCATCAAGATCGAGAACCGCACCCACGCGCCGGTCGATTTTGATACCGACCTGCCCTCCACCATTACCGCTCACGATGCCGGCTATATCGACCAGAGCCTGGAGCAAATCGTTGGTCTGCAGACCGACAAGCCGCTCAAGCGCGCCATCATCGCCAACGGCGGTATCAAGATGGTCAAGACCTCTTGCGAAGTGTATGGTCGTCAGCTGGATCCCATGGTCGAGAAGATCTTCACCGAGTACCGCAAGACTCACAACCAGGGCGTGTTTGACGTTTACACCAAAGACATCCTGAACTGCCGCAAGTCCGGCGTCATCACCGGTCTGCCGGATGCCTACGGCCGTGGCCGTATCATCGGTGACTACCGTCGTGTTGCCCTGTATGGTATCGACTTCCTGATGGCCGACAAACTGGCCCAGTTCAAGTCCCTGCAGGCCGACCTGGAAAACGGTGTCAACCTGGAAGCCACCATCCGTCTGCGCGAAGAGATCTCCGAGCAGCACCGTGCCCTGGCCCAGATGAAGGTGATGGCTGCCAAGTACGGTTGCGATATCTCCGTACCGGCCAAAAACGCCAAAGAAGCCGTCCAGTGGACCTACTTCGCCTACCTGGCGGCAGTCAAGTCCCAGAACGGTGCCGCCATGTCCTTCGGTCGTACCTCCAGCTTCCTGGACATCTACATCGAGCGTGACCTGCAAAAGGGTCTGATCACCGAGCAAGAAGCCCAGGAGCTGATGGACCACATGGTCATGAAGCTGCGCATGGTTCGCTTCCTGCGTACCCCGGAATACGATTCACTGTTCTCCGGCGACCCGATGTGGGCCACCGAGACCCTGGCCGGTATGGGCGTTGACGGCCGTACCCTGGTCACCAAGAACAGCTTCCGTATGCTGAACACCCTGTACACCATGGGCCCGTCCCCTGAGCCGAACCTGACCATCCTGTGGTCCGAGAAGCTGCCGGTCGGTTTCAAGAAGTACTGCGCCAAGGTATCCATCGAGACCTCTTCCGTTCAGTACGAGAACGACGACCTGATGCGTCCGGACTTCAACAACGATGACTACGCCATCGCTTGCTGTGTGTCCCCGATGATCGTCGGCAAACAGATGCAGTTCTTCGGTGCCCGTGCCAACCTGGCCAAAACCATGCTGTATGCAATCAACGGCGGTATGGACGAGAAGCTCAAGATCCAGGTCGGTCCCAAGACCGAAATGGTCACCTCCGAGTACCTCGACTACAACGACGTGATGGACAGACTGGATCACTTCATGGACTGGCTGGCCAAGCAGTATGTCGCCGCCCTGAACATCATCCACTACATGCACGACAAGTACAGCTACGAAGCCTCTCTGATGGCGCTGCACGACCGTGACGTCTATCGCACCATGGCCTGTGGTATCGCCGGTCTGTCCGTAGCCGCTGACTCCCTGTCTGCCATCAAGTACGCCAAGGTCAAGCCGGTACGTGATGCCGATGGCGTCTCCATCGACTTCGAGATCGAAGGCGAGTACCCGCAGTTCGGCAACAACGACGCTCGCGTCGATGACATCGCCTGCGACCTGGTCGAGCGCTTCATGAAGAAGATCCAGAAGCTCAACACCTACCGCGGTGCCGTGGCTACCCAGTCCGTGCTGACCATCACCTCCAACGTGGTGTACGGCAAGAAGACCGGTAACACCCCGGATGGTCGTCGCGCCGGTGCGCCGTTCGGCCCGGGTGCCAACCCGATGCACGGTCGTGACCAGAAGGGTGCCGTTGCTTCCCTGACGTCCGTTGCCAAGCTGCCGTTCGCCTACGCCAAAGATGGTATCTCCTATACCTTCTCCATCGTGCCGAACGCGCTGGGTAAAGACATGGAAGCCCAGAAAGCCAACCTGGCCGGCCTGATGGATGGTTACTTCCACCACGAAGCCAACCTGGAAGGTGGTCAGCACCTGAACGTCAACGTGATGAACCGTGAAATGCTGCTGGACGCCATGGAAAACCCGGAGAAATATCCGCAGTTGACCATCCGCGTATCCGGTTATGCCGTTCGCTTCAACTCCTTGACCAAGGAGCAACAGCAAGACGTCATCACCCGTACCTTCACCGCTTCTCTGTAATCGCTTATTGATAAGCAAGAGCTGCAGTGAATCAAAACCGGCGCCAAGGCGCCGGTTTTTTTATGGCTGTTTGCCGTGTTCAACCGCTTCCCACCTCACAGACCCACTGACTCACAGGCTCTGAGCCGCCCCCTCCGCAAGACATTGGCCCCATCACGCCTCTCCACTGCCCTCCCGCACTTGATGCACGGATGCGCTCATCGGCACTCAGGTACTCAAGTCCCCAGAACAGCAGAACAGCAGAACAGCAGAACAGAGAAACGTTATCGTCGCGGATGCTGTAAAACATCCCCCGACCCCTTCCCTCTCCCCTTGGGAGAGGGCCAGGCTTAGGGGAACAGCACTACATCGCCAGAAGAAGCCAGGAAGCAACTAGGGCAGCGGAGTGTGGACTCGGCTGCCCTTGTGTCTAAAAGCGATTGAAGGAATACAGACGGCGTTAGAGACGGCTTATCCCCCCCACGCCGCGCTCATCTCACAGCAGGACTTTACACTGCCTTTATCACAAAAAACGCATCCCTTATACACCAAAAACAACAGAGGCAGCGGAGTCTCACTCCCCTGCCCCTATAGTAAGAAATAAACGGTGGTTTAAGGCTTAGCTCGCCCAGGTGATGATATGGTCGGCCCAATCGCCGGCATGTACCTCATGGATCACCTTGCCGCGCACCGACTGGCCGGCCTGGTGCATGGCGCTGCGGCTGCCGGTGATAAGGGGATGCCACTGTGGCAAACTCTGCCCCTCCGCCAGCAGGCGATAGGCGCAGGTGGAGGGTAGCCAGTTGAACTCGGCAATCTTGTCGTGGGTGATCTGCAGGCAGTCCGGCTCCTTTTTAAAGCGATTGCCGTAGTCGGAGCACTGGCAGGTCTTGGTATTGAGCAGGTTGCAGGCCACGTTGGTGAACACCAGCTCCTCGGTGTCCTCGTCAATGAGCTTGTTCAGGCAGCACTTGCCGCAGCCATCGCACAGGGACTCCCACTCGGTCATGGTCATCTGCTGCAGGCTTTTTACCTGCCAAAAGGGGGCGTTCTGCACAGGTTCACTCTGCTGCATAAAAATTGGCTCACTCAATACACTGACAAGCGCGTGGTTATACGCCCTATGGCCCGATTATTCAAGGTGAGGACTGCGTAAATTGGGCTTTGATAAACGTTGGGCTGCGCTCAGCATCAACCTATGCCCAATCTACCCCACTTGTAGGTTGTGGCTGAGCCTGCGAAGCCCAATATACGCGGTCTGTATGGAGATGGTATTCACCTGACAGTTGCCCACAAAAGGGAGTGGTCATACGGCTTCAAACCGGCGGCGTTTTTCAAGATAGTTGTCGCGCAAAGCTGTTTTAAGCAGCCTCTTTTTGCTCCGGCTCGGGTTTCTCGGGCCGCTCCGGATTTAGCATCACGGCACCGATAGGTGTCCAGTCTCGCGTCTTGCCACTCCACCTCGCTGGGTGTTGTGCTCGGGCGGCCTGGTACACAGCATCCCGTTTCGCCAGCAGGGCTTTATCGTCACCCCGATGCCGCTCGTTGGGTGTGACGAAGCGGATACGGCTATGCCGGTGCTCTTCGTTATACCAGGCCATAAAGTCGCGCACCCACTCCCTGGCCGCTTCCAGACTGGCAAAGCCGTCTGATGGCCACTGCGGACAGTACTTCAGCGTCCTAAACAATGACTCCGAGTACGGATTATCGTTGCTGACCCGAGGCCGTCCCCGCGAGGGCGTGACACCCAGGTCATGCATCTTGGTCAGCAGCGTGACTGACTTCATTGGCGCGCCGTTGTCCGAGTGCAAGACCAGCGGCTGCTTCCAGCACTGCTCGCGGATGATGCTCCGTTGCAGCAACGCCGCCGCCCGTTCACCGCACTCTTGCTCATGCACTTCCCAGCCCACCCCTTTGCGGCTGTAGATGTCCTCTATCAGATAGAGGTAGTAATACTGGCCGCGCACGAGTGACGGCAAGTAGGTGATATCCCAGGACCACACTTGATTGGGCCCAGTCGCGGTATGGCTGGTTGGTACCGGCACATGACGCGGTGGCTGGCTCCGGCCACGCCTGTGCTGCTGGTCAGCCGCCCGCAAGATGCGATAGAAGCTCGACTCACTGGCCAAGTAGCGCCCCTGGTCGGCCAGCCGTGGCACAATTTGACTCGGCGGCAACGAGGCGAACTCCTGGCTATTGCAGACGTCCAGCACGGCCTGCCGCTCCTCTGGGCTCAATGCATGAGCAGGTATGGAACGAACCGCATCCGGTCGCCTATCGGCACTCAGCTCAGGCCCGGCCAACCAGCGCTGGAGCGTGCGCAGACTCAGCCCCAACAC
>NZ_JAPCJD010000022.1:0-45314 GCF_027707845.1 Aeromonas sp. QDB14
TGCCGATACGATCCCGAGCTCAACCCCAGCTACCAGCAGTTGGCCGAGCACTATCAGGTGGCGGTGATGCCAGCTCGCCCTTACAAGCCTAAGGACAAAGCCAAGGCCGAGGTGGGTGTGCAGATCGTCGAGCGCTGGATCCTGGCTCGTCTACGCCATCAGACCTTCTTCTCGCTTGCCGAGCTAAACCAGTGCATCCGGGCTTTGTTGAATGAGCTCAACGAGCGCCCGTTCAAGCAGCTGCCCGGTAACCGACGCGAGGCGTTTGAGCAGTTGGACCGCCCGGCACTGGGGTCACTACCGGTGCATCCCTATCGCTATGTCGCCATCAAAACGGTCAAGGTCAACATCGACTATCACGTCAGTTATGAGCAGCACCATTACTCGGTGCCGCACCAGTATGTGGGTCAGCAACTGGAGCTCCATGCGGGCGATACCCTGCTTCAGGTCTATCACCAGCAACAGCTGGTCGCGAGCCATCCGCGTAAAACCATCCCGGGGATGAGCACACTCCCTGAGCACATGCCGGAACGTCACAGCAAGCAGCAACGCTGGACGCCAGGGCGTCTTAAGCAGTGGGCTGCCGACATCGGACCGGGCACCTTGTGCTGGGTTAGCGAACGGCTGGCAGAGAAAGCCCATGCCGAGCAGGCATACCGACTCTGCCTGGGACTGCTGAGTCTTAGCCGGGAGTATCCGCCATCACGAGTCGAAGGCTGTTGCCAGCTGGCCAACCGGGAAGGACTGGTGCGGCTCAAGCAGCTCAAGTCGGTGCTGACCAGTGGCCGCGACCAACTGCCCGCAAGTCCGCTCAGTTATCCAGAACTGCCGCAAGAGCACGAGAACATCCGCGGCCCCCAGAGCTTCCACTAACGAGGAAAAAACCCATGACCCAACAAACGCTGACCCGCTTGAGACACCTGAAACTGACTGGCATGGCGGATGCCGTGCAACAACAACTGGAACAGGCAAGTACCTACGAAGGGCTGCCCTTCATCGAGCGGCTAAGCCTGCTGGTCGAACACGAACAACTGAGCCGGGAGCAGCGTAAACAAGCTCGGCTGGTCAAGCAGGCGAGGCTCAAACTCCAGGCCACGGTGCAAGAGGTGGACTACCAGTCTGCACGCAACCTGGAGCGGTCACAGGTGGCAAACCTGGCCCAAGGAGAGTGGCTGCGCCGGGGCCAGAACCTGCTCATTACCGGCCCCTGTGGCTGCGGAAAAACCTACCTAGCCTGTGCGCTGGGCTACCAAGCCTGTCAGCAGGGGCACAGCACTCGTTACTACCGGCTGCCGCGTCTGCTACTTGAGCTGAGCCAGGCCAAGGTAGATGGCAGTTACGCCAGACTGCTGGGTCAACTGGCAAGGATAGAGCTGCTGATCCTGGATGACTGGGGACTGGAAGCGGTGAATGCCGAGCAGCGCAACGCCCTGCTGGAGATCATGGATGATCGGTACGGGAAATACTCGACGGTCGTGGTCAGTCAGCTGCCAACGGAAGAGTGGTACGCGAGCTTGGGGGACAACACTCTGGCAGATGCGATCCTGGACCGGCTGATGCACAACGCTCACCGGCTGTCACTGAAGGGAGAATCGATGAGAAAGAGGAGAAGTGAGTTGACCCAATCTGAACACTCGAGTTAGAAACGGGGTGACGTGAGCGCGTTAAGGATCAGGGTGTTCACGTTGGCCGGAATGGCTGTTCAACTTCGCCGGAATACGCAACTAATCGCCGCCCTGTTTTGACCATCCGAACGAAGCTGAGATAAGTCACGTTAGGGTAGGCTACGTCACTAAAAACTGATGAGGGAGAAACCCCCTCCCCTGTCTCCAACTGACGTTGCAACCGGACTAGCTCGGTATCAAGATGCTTGCGCACCAATGAACCGACTTTGCCGCGGAGTTGCGATAAGCTGGCTGCAATCTGCCTTTTCCATCGCTTTTCCAGTTGCAGCGATGCTGCGTTGATCCCGCCGTTTGTTAACCGAGCGACCCTCACAGCAATCACAGAGGAAATCCTGCACTCCAGATCGAACCCTATACGTTTGGCTTGCTCTTGTGCCTCAACCTCCTGCTCAGCAAACAGAACATGCTCAACATCGGCCCAGAAGGCGGTGTTGTTCTGACGATGGTAGTCCAGCGTGAAGCTGATCCAACATAGCCTGCGCATTTGTCTCGCCCTGGCCAGATGTTTGATCTCGTGACGACGGTATTCCGCCTGGACGATTTGCCGGTACTCAGGGGTACTCAGAATTTCCAAGTCACTTCGGCAGTAGATGCCCATTAACGACTGGTCACCAGATAACCCCATTTGCCGCATACGTTGGCCACGTTGGGCCATCATATGCATATCTGCAACCTTGCTTGGTGTGATCTGCACCACACCAAAGCGCAGCAGATATAGAACTGCAGCAGTGTTCGTCATCTCACCAGCCTGGGCGGATTCTCTCATCCGGTCATACTCTTCCCAGATGATCCAGCTAGCAACATCACCATCAATGGTCAGTTGCTTTGCTGTCTCTACCGGCCCGATTGTGCGATTTCCATCATGAGTGCGAACCTTGGTGGCAGCCCTCCGATCGTCTTGGCCATCAAAGTAGGTGGCCGACAACATCGGATCGGACAGCCCATCGGTCAGCTCATCAGACCCCCATTTAAGATTTGGGATCTTCAGCCAAAACTCTTGCGGAATCTTGGTCGCCGGTACCGCTGTTGTTAACTCAACTTCTGTGAGCAGCTCTATGTTTCCATCCTCCCAGACACTGCGATAAATCTCTATCGCTTGGAATGGCGTTGAATGAAAGCAGTGGAAATCCCACAGCCAACTCACGTGTAACAACTGCTCAGGTGACACAATCCGGAACTGGGGTTTAGACATGCGCTGGTTATAGTCGTTGTCCTCAATTTCACCAAGGAGTAGTTTCATCTCCAGCTCCTCTGCCCTTTGCTGCTCCACATAGTCTGCAGAACAGCATAAACGCAGCAGTCGAGCTAAGAAACTAGGCGAAAACACGTCAGGCTGTACCTTAATGAATCCACCAGCGTAGATTGTCCTTCCAACAGGATGACGATCTTCCCAAGACCATTGCTTGACACCTAAAAGCCGTTGGATGTTGTTAAGGTTCACCATGTAGGCGTAACGGTCAACCAGGGTTTTAACCCCATTGACCTCATGATAAAGCATGTTTTCCATGCTTTTATCTGTACCACCTCGAAGGCAAGTCCAGCATCCAGTTCTAGCGCCGCAGGCATCAGAGACCTTCCTTTCGCTTGCACTCCAGATACATTCACCTGTTGCATCACGGTACAGCTCAGCCAGTTCTCTGTTATTGGCTTGGTAGCTTGGTAATGGCAAATGCGCTGATGCGTCGTTACCGCAGCTCATTAGCAGTTCCCACACATCCCCTTGCGACCAGTGCCGAATGGGGTATAGCTCCCACCCTGCACTTGTTTTGACCGGCGCTGTGGCGTGTCCTCCGCGCTTGGCGATATTACCAGCTCGGGTAGCGCCCTCTGCATCACGAGAACCCAGCACTAGACAAACCTTCTCACGCATATCTTTCGGCATGCGCTTGATCATCTGTGCCTTCACTCTGTTGCCTGTTGTTACCTTCAGGTCAATGCTGCATTGTGGCGAGGAGCTAGTGACATACGTGGGAAGGCCTCGGCCAGTCAAAACACGCCCTGTCCAAGACGATGCAAGACTTGGCTTGCCAACTACGATAGCCAGTGGCAATCGCTCCTTGTCGATGAGCTCCTGTATCGCGGCAAGCTGCCGGTCAGCGAGATTGCGCACTTCAGGATTCTCGACCTGTGTATCAGTGTGACTGATCCAGTGGTAGGCAGAGATCTCGTTGCCGCGGCCCTCACGAACTAGCCCTATCATCGCGAACAGCAGCAGATGTAGAGTACCCGTCGAATCCTTCCCCCCACTGAGCGCAAGAGAGATGGTAAACCCATCGAGTAAGGTGGCTCGGATGGCAAGTACAGCTTCAGTGATCATGCTGGACAGTGGCTGCCCGGTCGTATCACTGATCGCAGCCATCAGTTCCTCGTTGTTCAGCAAAGTTTCCCTCAGCTGATCCCACTTGTCGCCACGGTAAATTGTGGCCTGAGGCTGCGCCAAGGAGGGCTCCGCAATGCTGATTGCACAAGCTTGCTCATCAAGAAAATCGATGTGTTCGAAGAGATCGAAGTTGTCCATGTGTTGTCCTTAATTGGTTGCCCGGGTAGGGCGGGTTGGGGTTGGTCACTGGTGGCGCGTTACAGACCAAGCGCCATGAATGACCCGAGCGCAAAGCCCGGGGATTAGTTCAACTATCGAGATAGTCAGGGTGGTCTAGCAAAAACTGGTACGGATTCCCGTGGTATCGCAATAGCAGCGAAGCCCATTTCACACCACGCCTCCACGAACGAAGGTCAGTTAATTGATCAAGTCGCCCAGGAGCGTGATTGCGATATCCGAGTTTGATGGCATGAAGTACGCATTCATTAACAGAACTGAACAGTTCATGCGTGATGGGGCCATTGACATCGTAGAAGCTCACACGATACCCCCCCCGAGCAGAAGGCTCGGGGAAGACTACGGCTAGAGCCCCTTTCTCATCACTTAGCTCCAGAGAGAGCCCAGAGCCGCCGTTGGCTTCAATCAAGCTCAGACCGATCTGCACCCTAATCGAGTGCAAATAGTCTTGCATGACCTCCATGAGCCGGCCGAAGCAGATCTCTTGATCTTCAGGCTCACTGAATTTCGCCAGAAACTCGATCATCGAGGCGCTGGGTTCTTGACCTAACAGATCGTCATTAAAATGCGGACACTTCCGCACATGTGCTTTGGTTAAGAGCATCGGTTGTTCCTTAGAATTGCCTAGAGGCGGATTGGTATTGGTCGCGAGTGGCACGTTGCAGACCGAGTGCCATAGAGACAGCCAGGGCTGTTTCTGCATGTGCGCTGACGCCGGAGATATGCCGGTGAACGGACATGCAGAATCAACCTCGAGGGCTTGGGTGAAAGATCACGGGTAGGGCTCAGGGGGATGATGTGTGCCTGGCCAGCAGTCAATCGGACGATAGCCTGAACACGAAAAACCCCCAGCTTGGCCAGGGGTTTGTCTTGAGAGTATTGCTCCCGGGTTGATCGAATCACGGTACCAGGGACAGCTGTTGGGATACCCCGCCAACTCCTTGCCCCTCTCTTTGAATACGGTCAATTTCCTCAAGCATGATGTTGCGGATTTCCATTGCTCGATTGACCTCGACCACCAAACTGAAATGGCACTGGTGCAGAGGAACGCCCAACAACGCAGCAAGCTTCACATAGCCGCGTTTATTGTCTATGCGCCATTGTTCACACAGTTGGTCATAAGCTTGATGCAATATGCCACGCCAGCGGCGAGCGTCGCGGTCGGCCATCAAACCCAATGGCCATCCATCACCTTTGTGATAGCCACAGCTGCGGCCACAGGTGCAACGGTACATTGGGTAGCGATGGGCTTCCTGCCCTTTCCGGCTCACCTGCCGACCACAATCACAGGTGATCGTGAAAATAGGGCAATGCGCAGACTTGCGGCCGGCATGGTAGTCACAGATGAGCCTGGCAATGTAAGTTGCCTTCACTCGCTGGTCCTCTTTAAAGCCCGACTCTGCCGCAAGCCATGTCACGGCCTCTTCGGGCAGGCTCCAATCATCAGTCGATCCGTACCGGCGGCAAAGCCACTCACCGATCACTGCATACAGAAGCACATCAACACCATCGATGCCGCTTTGCTGGCATTGTTCTGCCAGTAGGCGGCGCAGTGCTTTGGGGGGGAGATAGTTCACATTGGACATATCAAGTTCCTTAATGGGGATTGCCTAGTTGGGCGGGTTGGGGTTGGTCGCGAGTGGCACATTGCAGACCGAGTACCATGAGACAGCCTTGGGCTGTTTCTGCATGTAAGCTGGCGCCGGAGAAATACCGGCGAACGGACATGCAGAATCAGCCTGCGAGGGCTTGGGTGATAGATCACGGGTGAGGAAGTCGGCAGAAGACCGGAGGATTGGAAGTTGGTGCCGAGCCAAGCGGCTCGTCCACTAATAGGCACCGAGGACTCAGACAGATTAACCTACGGGCCCGGTAATTGGCAACTAAGTGACCGTCCGGTTAGTTCAAAAAATGCCAGTCATGTCGGCGGGGTTGAAAAGTAACGATTTTATTTCTTGCATGAGCAGCTGCTATTCAGCGGGCTGGAGTAACACTTAATGCCAGTGGATAAGCTGCACAGTGGCAGTTTATCCACTTGGCCATCACATCAGGAGCCAGTAGCCGCTCCGGGTGAATCATCAGCTACCGGGGGTATCGGTGGTTGAGGTTTGAGGAGTTTGAGCCGGTTGCTCTGGTTCTTGCTGCTTCTGCCGTTTCTTATAAGGCCGGCGCTTGCCTGTGCTTGGTCGCCCTTGCGATGCCGCGACTAGATCCTGAATATCAATCCCGGAATCTGCCATTCTCTCGAATAGTTCGGTGATTTTGGCGGCCTTTTGATTTTGCTCCTCTTCCAGTCTCAGCAGCTCAAGCTCTTCATTCTCGATGTAGGTAGTCAGCAAGGCCTGCAGTTCTTTACGCTGCTCAAGCGTTCCAAGCTTCTTGGCTAGTGTCATAATGTTGCGCGGGGTATAGTCACGCTTGTTTTCTTGTTGCATCAGGCGTCCTTTAAGAAACCGTTATCCATTCCTCAGCCCAGAGGTGACTTCCGGGCCAGCAATCAAAACGCCTACATAATAGATGGACTGACCGCGGTATGCTAGCCAGCCAGCCCTGCACCTAATTAGGTGATTGACCCCAGGCGCACTTCTATCATCTCGAGATGCTTTCCTGAGGGGGCCAGCAAGTCTCGATTAAAACGAAATCTGTGTTTGACTGCCATGACAAGGTTTTTCTCACTCCCCCCCAATGCCGTACCGGTGCGATCAACGACCAACACAGTCTGACTCTCGCGATCAACCAAGCACAGCCATGGAGCTGGAGGCGGATTCATGATGTCCGATATGCTGAAATGAATCTCCTCTACGAAATTTAATTTCTGCATAATGCGGAGACGAACTTCTGTTGCCATAATGCGCAACCATGCATCATTGAACTCCCTTACATTTTCGGCGCAAAAATAAGGGAAATCCGGTGATAATATGGTCCCATACTTTCTGAAGTCCGGGGTCCAGCTTGGCGCCTGCATTGTGCCAAGTAATGTTTGCGCATATGCCGCATGGGTTTCCGACGCGAACAATGAAACGCGGTTCTCTAGCCAAGTTTCAACATCTTCTGGTTGAACCTCTTGGACCATAAATAAATCATTGTTAAATGACTTTTGAAGAAGGTACATATCTCATCTCTTAGCTCAGATGCCGTTACACAGGTCTAATTACAACGAAGACCTAGCCTTACGCGCATTGGCCATCACAGGTGCAGTAAAGCCACCGGGCTTGTGCGCGGCATAAAAATATTCCTGAGACAGGCTGATATAGCTGCAATCCTTATAATTAAAAATCAAATATCAGCATTCCTCTGCACACAGTTTAAGGCTGCAGCGGATAATGCAACCCGACCTTCCTGAGCCATAGGAAATGGCTCAGGAAGGGCTGGTTTGCCCTCTGACGAAAGAAAATAATATTTTATCTCCCCGGGATGTAGCTGACCGGAAGTATTTATACGTGAATGTTCTTGGTGTGTTCAGTGAAATAAGGGGGCCGTAAGCCCCCTAGTTTACAGGTTAATTAATATAGGTAATTGTCTGGCCGGTTAAGTTGCCGCTCATAATGGGCGTAGGTGGCTGTTGGGTTGAAATCCCAACCGTCATCTTCGTCCGTCATGGCCATCGAGATAACCTCATCCAGCCAGCCCTGCATTTCAAGCCACAGGAGCAGTTCATGTTCCTTGTGGCTCAGTTTTGAGCACCGTCGTAGATAGTTCCGCCTAGTGACTACCTGCCGGAAAATCCCAGCAAGCATGCGTTCGGGGTTGACATCTAACATGATGCAGCAATGCCTAAAGCTGAAGGGTGCAAGCTCTTGTTTGAACAACCATTCGATCCCCAACTCCCTCGATTCAGTGCCGCACTTTGGTGAAATCAGGCCATAAATGGCATCATTCAGTACAACACCGCATAGAGTTGCTATACCGTCATCGGACCAAACAAGCGAGCCCTCTTCAGGCCTGTCTTGCAGATCCGGTTGGTCTTCCTGGAACAGTTCCGGGAACAGCAACGGTAATGGCATTGCACTGTTATTGGTCAGTGAAACAGGCTCACTGACAACAGCCTTAGATTTCGTTGAGCCTTTTGGCTTTATTGCCCGTTCTGAGGGGATGAATAGCACATCCTTATCAGAATCAAACATGTCTCGTTGCCAAAGTATCATGGTGCCCTCCATAGAGAAGGAGGGCGGCCCGTAGGGCAGCCTCTCCCCTACGGTTCTTGGTTATGGGCTTTCGCCCGGGTTGGTGTTGGCCGCTAGCGCGATTTGCAGGCCTATTCGCGTGATCACCCGAGAGTAATTCGTCGTTTTCATCTATCTACGAATAACTCTTTCGAGAATGAGAAAGAGGACCAAAGGCCCTCATTCTGTTGTTACAAAGGTCTTAAACCGCGGCGAACCACGAGATCTTCATCCTTACCCATGAGTGACAGCCTCCATCTGGTCGAGAGCGGCTAGCACCCATGCGCGATCATCATCGCTCATTCTGGTTGACTTGAAGTACCCACGAAGAGCACCCCATTGCTTTGTCTGAACTGTCCGGCCAAAACCGATCCGGACATCCCCACGCAACCGATCTGAAGGTAAGTAACCACCCCATGGGAATTTGATAATTTCCTCTAGTGTGGTTGGTTTTGCATCGTCATGAGCCACCGGCGTTTCCGCTGGCTTCGCTTCGACCTGGGCGGCCGGCGTTTCTGCTGGCTTCGCTTCGACCTGGGCGGCCGGCGTTTCTGCTGGCTTCGCTTCGACCTGGGCGGCCGGCGCTTCTGCTGGCTTCGCTTCGACCTGGGCGGCCGGCGCTTCTGCTGGCTTCGCTTCGACCTGGGCGGCCGGTCCACTATCTACGAGGACAGTAAGCCCCCCATCTTTAGGACTGATACTCGCTTGGCTTTCATCTGCTGCGTAAACGCCAGTTAATAACCGGATCGTTTGAGCAGTCGATTTGTGGCCCAACGACCTATTGGGCATATGGCACCAGGCTTCTGTATTGAAGAAGTTCTCAGCCAGATACTCCCGGTGCACAAACCGCCCGCCATCAGCAGCTACCAATGTAGTCTCAATCCACTCATGCCCACGAACATCTTTAGCCATCTCAGCGAAGGTAAGGATGTTTTCGGAGTAGGTATGGATGATCTCTCTGACGCCAGCCTGTTTTGCAAGCTGCAGCCATCCATCTACACGCAGCCCGATCTCAATCCCCAGGTTGGTGCGACGAGCAAACAACGTCCCATCGAAAGGGTTGAGCTGGGTGCGCTCGATGAACCGAATGGTCTTCTTGAAATCCAACGTAGTCGGACTGTAGCCAGCGCAGATCACTTCTAAGAACAACAGGTCTCGAAGCGTGTCATTAACTTCGTCGATCTGGACACCAAGAATTTTATCTACGGTTTGAATAGCCATGTTTTTCTCCAAAAAAAAAGCCTCGTCAATGCGAGGCTGGTTGGTGTTGCCATTTCAGGCTGATTGGTTAGGCGCGGCGACGGTGGTCATATTCCTGTTGCCGGGGTCCCTGCTGTTGCTGGGGGCTGGCCTGGTGTTGCTGGGGATGCCCCCAGTTTTGCTGAGGTTGTTGCGAGCGTGAGGCTTGTTGAGGTCTTTGAGACTGCTGACTCTGCTGACTCTGCTGACTCTGCTGAGGCCGCCCTTGCGAGTTTTTGGCAAAGCCGGACTGCTTCAAACAAGCTATTGCCTCGACCGGAATGTGTACGTTGATACACGCCACCTTAACCTTTAGCCCAGAACGGGTTACCCCACCCTGTTCCCAAGATTCAAAGGCGAGCCGCCCAGAAATTTCAAGATAGTCACCCTTCTTGATGGCTGGGGTTTTTTCCCCAGAAAGCTCCACCCGAATGAACTGGGTACGATCTACCCACTGTCCTGATTTGGGGTCCCGATAACCATCATCGATTGCGATGGTTGCCGGGCCATACGGTCCATATTGACCCATCCGGATGTCGGCATGGCTCACGTAACCGCCAAGCCTCACCTCGTTTGTCTTGTTGCTCATTCTCATAGTCGTAATCCTATGTGGTTGATGTTGGGTGGCTGTACGCCTGCGACTTAAAACCCCTATCGCTCTTTGCCACTTGGCAAATCATCTCAGGAAAAAGCGTGCTTTCCTGAGCCGATTCACATAACTGCATGCGATAAGAGGCTGCCCTGGGGCAGCCTCTTTGTCACATTGGACGTGCTTGAGGGAAATCTTGTTCCCGTGAGTATTCAGCAGGCTGGTACGCCTGCTGTTCGACTTCATTTTCATCTGAGCTTTGGGGATGAAGGTTCATCCCTGCAGCCTGGGCGCGCCAACTAGCCTCTGCCTGAGCAGGTCTAGCAGGTCTAGCGGGCCTCGCGGCCGCGGGATTGACGGTAGCGCCGACGACCCCTGCTGCACGAAGACGTTCCTCAACAGCGCTCTCTACTGCTGCTTTAAAACGTACCTCCGACAACTCATTACTAAACTCTTGTTTGATGATGTCTGCAGCCATTGTGGCGGCTTCTGCCATCATGGCTTTTTTGCGATGGCCATCCAGTTCGCGCTGGTCAGCCTCAGTGCTTTTGAGCAGTTGTTCCCTCATTCCGCCGGCAAAGGCAAAAACGAGAATAGCGAAGAACCCCAAGACTATGATGGTTTCCATATTGCCTACCTTAAAATCTGGCGTGAGCCTAGTTAAGAGTTAACCTGTTGGTTGGGTTTGATGTGCGTGGTGCCGAATGGCTGCTAGATGGTTACACGGACTAGCTATTCAGGCATGTTGCCCGAAATTCATCATGCCGATACAACCAAGTATGGGTATGTAGAATCAAGGGAAACTGCATGATGCTGACGTATGATGGAATTGAGTGTGCAAGCCCCTGAAAAGGGGACTTGCAAATCACCAGGAACGAAATTTGGCTTTCGTGGGGTGGGATAAAGTGAGGGATCGCCATACGGCAATCACAGGTTTTGAAATCTGCCACCCGGCGATGCAGCAGGCAGAGAAAACGGCGAGTTCACCAGCGAAGGTTATGTCCATGAAATTTCCTATCGTGTCGTGGGTACATCAAACCACTCAGAAAGCAGTTTGATGTACCCACGACAAGGAAATTGGACGCTGGGATCTGTCAACAGACAGGGCGACTTGCTTAACCCCTTGGTCGCCTACTACTGCATAGCAGTAATTACTTTATAATCTCGCACGTTGATGGAAAATTTACAACCCCCAGCTTGCTCACTACTAGCCACGGGAGTCTTCGGCATGCGATCCAGGTGTTGTTCGCTGTAACCCTGCCCAGTGAAGCTCCCCCCCCCGCCGACCATCAATCTCTCAACAATCGCTCACCTCGTGCTTGCACCCTGTCAGGTTGCGATAATATGGAGCGGTAAGTCCTTCCGCTGAAATGAGACGAGGGTAGCCGGAATGAACGACAGGAAACTGGTGAGTGCCAGCAAAATCGGCAAGATGGCATGGTGTCCGCATGGCAGCAGCCTACAAGAACAAGGGGTGATTGCGAGTGCTCAGAGCCAGGCAAAGGCTGACTATGGCACAGCAAGTCATGAGAGCGTGACCGCGGCGGTGTTCGAACAACAAACACAGGACCAGCGCTGCTTCGTAGCGAGTTATGCACTAGGGTCGAACCATCCAGCAACACAGCGACTACGGGATTGGCGAGATAGCTATCTGAGCCATCATTACCTTGGCCGCATATTGATCAAGGCTTACTATGCATTGTCCCCCTTCGCCATCAAGTTGCTATCTCCCCTCCCGGGTGCACAGACTGCAGTTGCCTCACTGGTCCTGGCTTTCGCCCGGATGGTGGCAGGAAATAAGGATGCATAATTATGGCATTTCTCATTGCCTTCGTGGTTTTTGTCGCACTGTTGTACCTGGCTCGGCGCAGGTCACATCGGCCTGGCTCACCTTTAGGGATTGAGGGCAAGATAGTTTATGCCGACCAAGGGCGAAAATCGAAGCTGTTCATCAACAAAAAGTACGGAATAACAGCGAAACCTGACTTCATCATTGCCACCCAGAACGGTCAAAACGTGATGGTTGAATACAAGAGCCGTGCGGGCCGAGTGTACCAATCTGACATTGTTCAACTGTTGGCATCCGTCCTCGCTGCACGTTCAGAAATGCCGATCCATCGAGCAGTAGTCGTAACCAAGGGGACCCGGCGTGAGGTGGTGCTGGGGAGCGACGAGCAGATATTCAAGGAAATATCAAAATTTGTTTTGTTGGCTCGACGAGCTCAAGAGGGAGAAATTATCAAGATATTCTCATCTCATCCAGGAGTGTGCCGAAGCTGCTCGGTTGCACACAGCTGCCAACGTTGATAGGGGGTGATGAAAGTGATCAATCAGATATGCACCAATGCCTTGATTTGGGTTGAAAGAAAATCAGGAAATCTGATGCCTGTAAATGGACCTCTTGCATTTTCATATGTGGTCTACCAACTTACAAAGTCCACAGAAGCTGACTATGCAATCAATCAAATTCAATTAGTCTCAGGGTTGTTCACAGTAAAGGCTCATCATGGTGGATTGTCATTCAGTATCTTGGCTGGATGCATAATGCTACTTAGTGTCGTGGCTATTGCAAAAATTTGCCATAGGTTACGTTGGCCAATGCTCGGTGGTAGGGTGTCCATAGCTGCAGTTCTCCTGCCTGCTCTGGTTGCCTGGTGGATGTACTCCTTGTTCTATTGGCAAACAACTAGCGGGGATCTGTTCCTGCTGTACCCTGCCATGTTTGGCATCTGTTTTACGGTTCTGTTTTTGGCATTCAAGGTGCCATTCATTACGATTGTGGTTGGAATTTTCTCGGCCATTTACTTGAGAAACTCAAGCGCATTCTCCGCTGACCATGATTCGGGTAGGTCTGAATCTGACAGGGCAGAGGCTGAACTTGAAAACCAATACGATTGGCATCGTAATGGGGTTGATGACTGAACCACTATCCATCAGAATCGAAAGTGGGGCCAAAGGCCCCATTTTCATATCGTGAACATTTGTGGTCTATCAACGTCATTTCATGAATGAGGCTCCCATTTTTGTGGCTAGTCCGGCCCCCCCCTTGGCCATTGAGAGCAGTTTCCCGACGTTCCCAGATGAACCACCAAAGTCGGCGCCATGCGACCCAATTCCCGGCATGACAACCTGTATGCCGACCAGCCCCAGGATGAAGAACCAGACCCATGGCAAATAGGTGTAGAGCTGAAGAGCTGCGGCACGAGCATATGTTCCATTCGTGGAAACGGTAGCAAATATAACATCAACCAAACTTCCTACCCAGGTTGCCAACGCCACGATCGCAGCAGTGAACTCAACCCCGAAATAGAGACCCGCAAGCAGCAGGGTAACTTTGATGTCGAAGCCTCTAAATACCAAGATGATGGGTATAACCAACAGAAGAATCATTTGCGCAACAGCCATCTGAATCGGGATAGACTGGCGGAACACAATTGCGTCTGGAGCGTTGACAGCATTCGCAACCGATGTTGTGAATGCGGCGATCATCTGAGCAATTTCACTATCCTCATTGTTGGATCTGGTACCCACACTATCTTCAACGACTATCTTACCGCCTGGTAATTGGAAGGCATCACCAATAGCTCTTTTGGTACTACCAATCATCTCACCAGCAAGCCGATACGCGATCTCTTGCTCTGAGAGATTATGTTTTTCGGCCATCTGCTTCAGCATGACAGGAAAGCCATCGGTTTGATTTAGGCGCTGCAAGCTACTATCCATCAAATGAACAAAGGCTTGATTGCACCCCAGTATTGTTTGTCCGCCAGAACTATCACCGGTCATACCCAGGCCGGCGGCAACCTCACTATTAACGAGAACAACACTCCCTTCCTTCTTGTACTGAGCGATGAAATCAGGATGGCCTATCCACCAGGCACCATCAAACTTCGAACCCTGGGACACTTTGCCGGAAGCGGGTGCGAGACAACTCTTGCCCCATTGTTGGGCTAGTTCTCGATCTTGTGGGTTAGTGAAATTTGCGGTATTTACGTTTGAATTTATTGCTGCGATGTCCTCAGCGCATGGTGTTGTCGAGATAACCACGTTTGTGGTGATACTTGAGAAGTCATGCACGGCAGCCCAAAACAATGGCGCCTTGGTACTCGAGCTATTGAAATTTCCGACCATACTGATAACAGAGTTTGTTGGATTTGGTGCACCAGGATCAACACACGAATTTGCAGGCCGTGTTGTGATATTGCTTGTCACATCCACCACAGGAATAAAGGCCAGAATAAATACAGTAAATATGCCGAGTAAGCGCTTCCTCAGGAATTTAACGGCTAGCTCTCCGGCATTCCCTTCATCATCCCCCTGGGTCATGGCCTCAACTATAGACTGAACTATAGCCACAAAGAATGGAGCATAGACTAGGCCGCTTACACACAATGCTTCAACTACAACATCCATCATGTGTACCCCCATCAAGAGGGTGTACGGATCAATCCAATGGTTCGCGATCATGATGATTTTCCGCCCGACTTCATGAATGACTTGCCGGCGGAGTTCGCCATGCTTCCCGCTTGTTGCTGGATGCGAGCGCCTGTATTGAGCCCAGAGCTTACGTTCTGCTCCACTCCTTGAGAGGCACTTCCTATCATCTGGCTACCACCCTTAATGCCGACATATGCCATAAGGGCCATCCACAACTTTGGTAGCAAGTCATATGAGGTGTAACCAACTCTGGTCAAGATGCTTTCTTGCAGCCCAGACACGAATGTTGCAGAGCCCGCCCCAACCCCACCGTTTATACTTGAGTAGAAGAATAGATTGAGGGTGTTATCCATCCAGGTGGCCAGATTTACAAAGACCAACGTGAATTCAAGCCCAAAGTATGTAGCACTGATAGCAAGAGCGGTTTTTATATTGAAACCAGAGAATACCAGCAAAATTGGCGTGGCCATAATAAGAGCCATCTGCATAACACAGATTTGGATCGGTGTTGTATTCTTCAACACAATCGTGCCCGGCGCCTTTAGCAAATTTCCCACCGCAGTTCCTAGCCACCCAATCATCTCCTTCATGTAACCAGAAGCGCTGTCTGGTGCAACAGTGTGGTCTGTTTCGCCTGCGAATAGATTAGTGAGTTGGGCGCTTGCTTGTGGTTGCACTTTGGCTACCTTCGACATCGCCAACTTCTTCTCTGTCTCTGAGTCTTGTGAAGCGTTTATCAATATTTCCAGTGACCCTTGCGACTGGCTTCTTGCAGCCGAAACTGCTGCAGCCTCTATATGCTGGTATGCGACATCGCAATTTAGCCTCACCTCACCGCCTTCAGATAGCCCAACCGGCAAGCCAGCTGCGATAGCGGACTCCCTGCTTATTAAAACCGTATTTTGTTCCTTCTTATAAAATTCACGCAGTGACTGGGAGCCAGCCCAGGTAGAGTCGTCAAGACTTCCTCTACGGGTTGCATCACCAACTGCCGGACTGAGGCATGCTCGTTGCCAACTATCAGCGATCGTCTGGTCATAGCTATTTTCGAGATTTGCTGCCTGAATATTCACAGAAGCCATCTGCAAGTCAGCTGCACAAGGTGTATTGGCAATAACTGTGTTTGTAAATGTCGAAGAATAGTCATGAACCGCGAGCCACCAAACCGGCACTTTGGTGTAACCCCCTTGAAAATTCCCCATCATCATTTGCTGGTTAGTTGTTGGAGGTGCCTGGATTCGCTGATCTCCATCACAAGAATAGTTGCTAATGTTGACATCAAATCTCATCTGGCTGTTCGCCATTGGAACGAAGGCTAGAATAAACACTGGAAAAATGATCAATAGCTCTTTGCGAAGAAATTTCACCGCTAATTCACCGGCATTACCCTCATCCACGCCCTGAGTCATTGCCTCAACAATTGATTTAACGATCGCAACAAAAAATGGTGCATAAACCAATCCACTGGAGCAAAGAATTTCTGTGATCACACCCATTGAGTGCACACCCATCATAAGCGTGTACGGTTCAATCCACTCATTTACAATCATCAGAGTGCCCCATGCATTATTTCAACCGCAGTGAATGCCACAGCCATAAGGATTTGGCTTTGCCACAATAATTTCCTCCCATCTTTGGTTAATTCCTTTTTTGTTGCACGCTCTATTATTTTCGGGAGTGCAATTATTAGAATTGGCACAATGATCCATTTTGCCACTGTGGCACAACGGGCAAATTGCTGCCAAGCCTCACTATCAGTGTCGACAAGAAGTATCAACAATATCGAACAAAATAACACCGCAAGTATATAAATAACAAAAAGGAGGTATTTTCTCATTTCAGCTCCAGGGGTTTATAGAGAAAGCAATGGATAACCATTGCTTTCTACTGAAAGATATTAATTTGCAGTGCCAACAGGTAATTCATTAGTTGGTGTTCTGAACGAGCCCGGTTTGTTCTCCAGATTTGCTCTGCGCAAAATGTCTATCTGTGCGCTGCCGGCGAGCTCCTTCTTGAAGCGAAGTTCACGCTCAAGTAGGTCCATCTCCTGGATGAGCAGGGCTCTTTTGTGGAGTGCTTCAGACCGAACCGCTTCGTTGTTAGTCACGCTTTCATCCCTCAAACCAGCATCCATGATCCGTACAGAGTGAAGAAGTTTTTCGTAAGTGTTGGCCATTGAGATATCGGTCGCCAGTGCCGATACATAGGCCGCCTGTTCTGTTGGATGAATTTGCTTAATCGCAAGCAACAGGTCCCGGGTCACCTTAATACTCGATGTCGATGCGCTCTCGAGATCCTTGGTGGTGATGTTAGAACTAGGTCGCCTTGCAAGATCGAGAAGCTTGGCATTGGTTGCTTCAAACTCCTTGGCATATGCCGCTTTCGCACCTATGCCTCTATCCTCTTCACGAGGGGAAGCGTCACTGTCGGTATACATCCTGGTTTCACCCACAACATCCGAGATGAAGCTGTTGGCCTCCCGGGGTGACTTGAATACGGCCCCCATCCCCATAGCGTTAGTGGCTGATGTAGGTAAGGGTGAGCTATCGGTCGCAGCACGGCCTGCTAACGCATTGAACCCAGCATATGACGTGTGTTCGGTTACCTTGATAGGTTTACCAATCATTCCTCTCTTCTCAACACCGAACTCAACGCCTTTCTTGCCATCGTCATAACTCCGCCCGGCCGAACCATCCTTAAAGACGAGATCCTTTAACTGATAGTTTCCGTTCGCGTGCTTCTTGATGGCCTCCGCATATTCCTCACTCACTGTTAGATTCTTGAGAGCCCCAGCCGGCAATGCATCGAAAACCCCCTGCTGCATCTCCTGGCAGGTCATTACGTTGGTATTGAAAGCATCTGTAGCCGTCATACTCCCTGACATCAAACTGTCATAGAGATCAGGATTCGCTCTCTGAATTGCCATCCCGATGAGGCTAGTGGGATTCACTGCAGCCATCAGTTGACCAACCAGTGATGATTGCAGCTGTTTGAAGGAGCCGGAGTTAAAGCTGCCAAGCAATTCACTGTTCAAGCTCATAGCAGAACACGATAGATCTGCATTCCAACCGGCGGATGCTTTGCTGAATGGTTCGGTCGATGATGGTGCATCGATGGGTCGGCCACCACCAATCCGCTGATTTATTACAGCTCGCTCATCAAACTGAGCAGCCCAAGTTGCCCCACTAACCAAGGCTAGTAGACAAGCCACTGATAAAATTCGTTTTTGCATCGTCATCCCCAAGTTCATGAAACAGCCTACTTTAACTTGCTTGACTCAGAGAAATGGGGTGCATAAATGGACGTGGATTATCCTTCTTGCCAGAAGTTGCATTGCTTCAAGACCGTGATAACGTGGCCCCTGGTAATTGAAGGAGTTGTTTTATGGGTCAAGTCAAGCTTCCAAAGCCTGTCTACTACGATGATCTGAAGCATGCAGACACCGGGCACGAAATGTTCAGCTACCTTGTATTGGCGGCAGATCATTACCAAGTGCCGATGAATTGGGACATGAGCTACCCAGAGATGGCGAAAGCGATTCAAGGGCAATTGCAGGCACTAGATCTTGATTCAGCCGAAGCATCTGCACAGGTTGAAGGGTTGTATTGCATGATGGAGCTGATCGCGCTCATCAATCAAAAGCAACCAGGGGATAACCAGGCTAAGCAGCGGCATGTTCAGAGAGGTGCATTCAAAAAGTGAAAAAACCTGAACCCAGATTGGATCGTGAGGCTGTCATCTCCACAATTGGTACATATATCAAGTTACGAGAGAGCAACGAGGTGCTTGCATCGAGTAATCTTGAAATGATTGTTGCTCGTGTTACCCCCTTTATTGATGAACCAGATGCCGTTGCCCTGATCGAAAAATTCATGTCGGCTCGGCACACTTCATCTACGCGCATGCTGACCGATATTTACGATCTTTTGTCTACAACAGGTTGGCAAGTATCGATAGGCCCCTTGATATCAGGTTCCCGATAATATAAGGGCCCATTATGGGCCCTCTTCATTAAATACGATATAGGAAAGTTCCTCTCCTGGCACAGCACTCATACCGTCGCCAAAGTGTGTAGAGGTAATTATGGGTTGGAGAAAAGTCATCCTCGCTGTACTTGTACTCCTCGCTCGAATCTGCAGGGAATGCCTTACATCCAGTCTTACCGCGTGGATAGTTTCTTTGCCATTTGGCCGTTTCATCATCTCCTTCACGGGGAGGGACTGGAGCCCATACTTTGGCAGAACCAGCAGTGTCTGGTAATTTCTGATATATGTGTGCATTCAATGATGTGACAATATCAGCGGCCCGCTGGGCAATTACTGTTGAACCGGTATATCTGTTCGGATTAACGATGGAACCAATTCTGGGGAATATGTGCCCGAAGCGTTCACTCGACTGAACTATGTCGCCATACCCGCCGAGTGCGCTTCCTACAGCCCCGCTAAGTGCATCTCCGCTCTTTGCAAAGATCTTGCGATTGAAGTTGGATGGAAGTACCAATAATGGGGCTTCCAGAAGTCCCATCCGCCACTCCGGATCAAGAGTCGAAACGAAGTAAGGGTTGAACGGCATGACATCACTATTACAAAATCCAGACAAACTCAACATGCTTCCCACGAGATCCCTGAAACCGAGTAAGGCAGGGTTTCCATAGACATTCGTATCGAAGAAGTTCTTATTCGTTGCAGTACCAGTAGGCGATCCGCGGACGCCAGTCCCGACATCGAACCCATGATTCAGACCCCTTGCTAGTGGATCTGTTACTTGTGACATTGGTTTCGTCAACCAGGTGAGTGGGTAGGCCTCCCTATTTGATACTGTCTCGACTATGACATCTGGGTTGTAATGACTGACCACACTAGATGTTCTGACCCTACAATATGGGCCGGCACAGTGAAGCCAGAAGCATACTCCTTTGATTTTGTAGTCGACACATGAAAGGTCCATTGTGTCCGTTATTAGATCGAATATTTCGACCTTCTTATCACCATGAGGAAGAGTGTTATTGGCGTCCATGGCCATCGCCTTTCCACTTATGACCATGAGGCACAAAATTGCAATCCGCGCGCCTAGAGATAGTTTATTCACCATTCCCCCTTGTCGAGCCGTTCAACTCTCCACGGCTTCGCATCATTTCAAAGACCGAGTAGGCCTGTAGCGGATCGAGGCCATACACAATCCATTTTTTATTAAACACAACTGCAGGTACCTTCTCAACATTTAGAGACCGAGCCATCGTCAATGACTCTGCTGTAGTAGCATATTTATCAAGGACACTCTTTTTACTCAGCTTTGCGAACCGTTTGGTGGCGATTGCTGCAGCCTCCGCTTCAGAGGCGGGAAGTCCGGCACTCAATTCCATCTCAAGCTTGTAGATTTCATCTATCTGCCGGATGTGCACTGGTACGATCAACTTTTTAGCTAGTTGAGCACCTTCCACGTCATATCGAAGGCCATCCACGGTAAACACATCTACTTGAGTAACCTGCACTTCAGTAGCTTTAACTTGCGAGCTCAAGAGCGGGATCAGGATGACGAAAACCGTCAAGCTATGTCTAATCATCTGCCGTTCAACCATGCCATTCCGGCCATCCCCGAACAGGACCATTGCGTTAAGCTCAAGTGCTGCAGGCTGCTGATATGGGATATCAGTATCAGGCCCTCGGTTCAGAGTGTTTGTGCGCTTCATCCAGGCTTTCTTCCATGCGGTCCAGGGCCATCTTGCCAGCATCATCAGGAAGCCTCCTGTAGGCGTTGAGAGCGGCTCACGGCGTCCGAGCTGCGAGCCCTGATCTTTAGCCCCCGCTTGCGGTTCAGTTCTTGAGCCATCATCTCTGCGGCTTGGTACTGGGAAGACAACCCATACTGTTCCATCAGGGCACGCCGTTCGCTCTTTTCGTTCGGGTCTGTCATGGCGAGAGTCAAGAATATTGATGGTGGCACCTGACGAACCAACATTTCGCCAACAGTCTTGGGGTTACCCATCACAACTCCCTCTGTGTAGGCCCGTTGCTGCTTAGAGCAGCTCAAGATCATGACTTTCTGTTCAGGGGTCAAATTTCGGTACTTGCTAAGATCCTCCACCTCCTTGAATTCCATATTCAGCAAGAACCACCACTCGAATAGACCAAGCACCTTCTTGATGTCGTCACCTTTGGAGAAGTCTTCTACGTTCTGAGTGGCCAACAACATCCAAAGGCCTATCTTACGGGCAACTTTTACAGCAAATGCTATTTGGTACCCAAGAAGGGGGTTACCGGTGTAGAGGTGAGCTTCATCCACAATATTCACGACATCACGACGTTGGTTCTGTGTTTCTTCCGCCTTGTTAATTACTCTCTGCATGTAGCCAATGTAAGCAAGAGCAAGCTGAGCTGGATATCGGTCCGAACCGTAGACGCCAACATCAAGCACTGTTACATCCGCATCAGGCCAGGGTTCACCAACAGTATTGAACATTCGAGCATCCAGCTCGCCAGTGCAGTACATTTCGAGCGAGGCCGCTAGCTCTTTTAACCGGGTACGCTGGTCAGGTTCCAGCTTGGCCTCCCGTTCCGCGATCTCGAGCATTGCTTCTCGAACATCCTGGGTCAGTGTTTTCTTTCCATCACGGTAACTCTTAATCCCTGCAGCTAAAATGGCTGCACGCATAAGTGCTTTATCCAGCTGAGTGATCCGGGCGTATGCTTCCATATTGCCGCCTGTCACCATGATATAGAGGGACTGCTCCATTTCACCCAAGGGATCCCGTGGTGCATCATCTTCATCTTCATCTTCATCCTCATCATCAGCCGGCGTCTCATGCTGTGCTGTCATGGCTGCCGCCTTAGCTTTCGCCTTGGCTTCTTCGATTTGCTTCACAACTTCGCCGGCATCGAGGAATGGGCATAGCGAAAACTTGGCAGACTTGTTGATCCGCATGTAGTTAACCGTCAGGCCATGCTGGGCGAAATATTCACTCAACAGCTCAAACGACCCACCTTTATCCAGGATGAAAAGCCGTGGCCTATGCACAGCCATCACCGAGGCGGCCATATAGTTCAACGAGGCTGACTTACCTGAGCCTTGGGGTCCGATAACCACCCCATGAGCAGCCCGAACCCGGTCTTTGCCAAACATGTCAAACGTAAGGGGCTCACCCCCTCGATTCCATACCACAAGCCCTGGATTCCCTGTTCCCTGTTCGCGACCAAAGATCGGACACATGTTGGCCAAATGCTGGGAGTAGTAGAGCTGCATGTACTGGCGCTTCGTATCCAACTCTGGCTGGAAACAACCAGGTAGGTGCAGCGGGTAAGATTCAGTGATCAAGGGGTCTGTGGATGCGTCGAGCGCCATGACTCCGTTAGAGAGGAGGTTGTTTTTGAGTGACTTGCACCGGTCCTGCAGATCAACCAAATTTTCGCCGCGCACGTATACGCCCTGCGAAGCATAGAAAACGTCCTGATCATTCTGACGTTGGAGTTCAACTTCATTGAGTGCCTGCTGGGCCCGCTGCGCCTCCTGGGTCTCCCCCTTTTGGGCCGAACTCAAGCTCATGAGGTGCGAATCAATTTTCGTTGGGCTGACAAAAATAATAGTCTGAACAAGCATTGCACCGGCTGGTACAGAATCCATGAGGCAACTCGATCGTTGATTTTTCCCTGTACCTTTAGAAACCTCACCAGTCAATTGCCCCATATCCGGAGCCTGAGTTAATCCCTTAAAACGCATGAATGTATGTGGCATATCATCAAACCACCAACATCCATTGTCAGGGTCAGATATAGGCTCGGAAAACAAAACACTCTCAGCCAGATTAAATCCAAAAGGCTTATCCTTTTTCCGCTTAGGGTAGCCTACCAGTCGATAAAGTGCCTCACGATCACCATTAGTAATCGGTGGGTTGGGATTAAACCAATCCGTTAACCACCGAAATACAGTCTCGCCATCTAAGCGGCGAATCTTTACGCCAGAAGATGACAATAGATGAGAAAAACGATCCGCAACCTCATTAATATCATTTATCGGGTCAAAACTTGCCGACTCCATTTCTATCTTCGTGCAGCGCCTGTAGATTACACAATAAGTTCTCCGCATTTGGCCACGCCATTGTTTGCCAGTGACCTGAACATCCTTAAAAATACCTTCGGCCTGGTTAATGCCACGAAAATGATCCTCAAGAACATCAAGGAACTGTTCTGTGAATTCAGTATCACGAACTTCCTCATGAATAGATGCATATATATCATCAACATATCTATAAAGGTCATCATCCTTCCATGAATATATCTGAAGAACCCAATCAGATCCTCCATGAGCTATTCCGAATGCTTGCTTAAATGCAGCTTGAAGAGTATTCCTAAGTTCAGCAATTTGGTCTTTGGAGCGCCCCTCTGTTGCGATTGGAGATGCAGCGAACACTACTGCTTGAGAATAACAGTCCTCAAGCATAAAGGTTTTACTTTCTTCTAGGTATTCGGTGATTGAAAGCCTATCGGCAAAGCTATTAGGGTTGCGTCGATAATGTGACTGGACCAGTTTTTGTGTAACCGGCCCAAGCTTTCTTGCAAATGATGGCTTACGGGACTCATCAACATAAGATACTTCTTTGGTTTCATGATCCACTTCTGTTTGTACACTGCAGTGTTTCAGGTTTTGCTGAGCAGATGATTTTTTTGCTTGCGGAATAAATATATCTTTAATTTCCTGAAATAAGCTCACGAGTTCACCTTAGTCTTGATATTGCTGATTATCTGCCGCAACTTTACTCTGATCATACCGAGCATCCATTAACGGATAGAGTTCACCAGGAAGAGCATACTCGTCACGTTCAAACATTTTTGTTTCAGTGATGTACGCCGGGATCGGGGATCGCCCCTTTCCCGTGAGATGTGCAGGTACAAAAATATAAAGCGTTGGATTCGGGAGCACCTGATAACGTGGTTTTGGTGAGTTATGCAACTCATACACATCAATGTCAGGTTGGACGCCAACCATTTGAGGGGTTGTCATAATGCGATAATCACGCGCACTTGCGCCACCCCCCATGGTCTGATCAAAAACCATTTCAGCGGTGATGTCAGATTTTGGAATTACATCGTCCTTACTAGCACAACCAGCAAGGACGGCGTTAATCAAAACCACGATTGTTGCTGTAGTGATTCGTTTGTTGAACATGGGATACCTTGCGTCCTTTTTTATCATAATCAATGTCTATTTGGCTGGTAAGGTGAATTTCTACTCTGGTTCCAGGAGGTACGTAAACAGCGTCATATGCCCCTTGCTGACGTTCAGCAAGTGCTTCAGACCCTGATTGGACCCCCTTTCCAATTCCTTTCCCAAGCATGTAATTTATGCTGTTACTTTCGCCGACTATTGACGAACTTGAACTACCATCAGTATTCTTTGTAATCTCCGCTTGCCCATTCGCAAATGCTTCAGCCGCCCCGGCGAATGTATTAATGCCCATTGTCTGAGCTAGATAGGAGGGTAAGTTAGTAATGTACTTACCAGATATGCAAGGTACACCTTGGTAATCAGCTAAATATCCTATCCCTCCTTCTTCCTTACCTTTGCTAGAAACAGTGCGAATGGTCCCATCAGTAAAGGTGTAGGTGACGCTGTTAATCTGTCCATATAAACACTTTAAGGTATAGTCTCCTCTTGCTAAGCCGGATACTACCATCCCTTGAAGGTTTGGGATTTTGATACCGTTGGTAGCCAGGTTTTTTTGGCCTACTACAACTTTGAATGGGAATGGATCAGTTACTTGATTATTAAGTGGAACTCGACCTATCAATGCTGTAGCGCCTACAGAACCGAGAAAACTGGAGTTTTCTGGAATTGTATAAATTGGTATCAAGCTATCCTTTTTCTCATCATCAGAGAGTGTCATAAGGTTTGAGTTGGTACCCTTTGATGTGTGCAGATTCCGATAACCGGAGCCTTTGAACTTAGGGTATTTGAGTACGTCTTTCCCAGTCTGTTCATCAACGACTCGCTGAGCATCTGATGGTACAATCCACTCCAAACTCTCGTCTCCATCAGCAGGCAGTGATATAGGGCCAACAGATTGTGATCCGCTCCCATTTGGGTTAAATAGGTTTGGCACCGTAGGCAAGTCAATGGTTTTTCTTCCATTACCTGCAGGCGTTTCATCTTGTTCCAACCCGAAATCTTTCCCTGGTTGGGTTCGCTCTGGATAAGGGTCCACGACCGTTTCAGTCGCCGCCGGCTGCTGTGGTTCTGAATTCTCTTTGGTCGACAGCTTCATCTCCAGCTCTTCGATCTTTTGCTTCAGCGCTAAAACAGTCGGGCTATCGGCCTCCATGGGCGGTGCAACTGGAGGCGGTGAATTCCTTGAAGTATTCTTCCCTTCTTCAACCTGTACTAAGCGAGAGCTCAAGTCTGTTACTGCTTTAGCTAGTGCTTCAACAGATGTTTCTGGCGTATCCGCGTCAGCACCAAGGCGTGTGTGCCTGCGGTCAATGGTAACCTTTCCCTCCCCCTCCCCCTGCTCCGCTTTAATAGTGTCAGCATGGTTATTCTCTGGAGCGGTGAAGGCCGCGTATCCAGCTACGATGGCGCCCACTAACACCGCTCCAGCGCCAATCTTGAGCATTGGGTTTTCCCCTACCATTACACCACTCATTTATTGCTCCCCTGGCGGTGATACTGATTCACAGCTGGTTGTGATGACGCCACAGGAGCCCATGGAGCAGGGCTTTCATACCGGGAGTCACTAAAGGGGCGGTCGGAGATTACATAAAGCATGGTAGTGTCTCCAGGTACGTTATTCTGATTCAGCTGGATATGTTGTGCGGCAGCATAGGAATATTGCATATTCAAATGAAAGGGATTTACTTTGACCGGGGACGATTTACGGTTAACCAATTTTATAGCAGTCAAATACTGACCGGAAGTGCTTTGCCAAGCTGCTATTGGAGTTGCATCGAAAATACCATATGAGGTATCGATAAATAGATCTCTCATATCTTCCGCACTATTAAGTGCTGTTCGATTTAATCTTTGGTCGTTGGTTCGTAAACGAGGTGGGGCATAAAACTCCCTAGCTGCAAACTGGATCATTTCCTCTGGAGAAATTGCGGCATCTCCAGATGTGTCGAATGGTGTACCTGCAAGGGGATTGTCATCAACAGGTGCCGACTTCTGAGAGCCGGTACCTGTCCCCGAGATGGCCTCCGCAGCCGCACCGGTACCGGCCTCGGACCCTGGCACGGAGATCAGCACTTCATCGAGCGGAGCACCAGCCTTTGGCACTGCAACGAGCTCGAGCAATACAATGTCTCCTGAGTCATTCAACTTCACCTTCACCTGGGTCGGAGCAAACTCATCCTGGGCTGTTAAGTAGAGGGTTCCCTGCATACTGTCCGCATCGAGTTTGTCTGCTAGCGATCGAGGTCGTCCAAATACAACGTGGTCCGGGAAATGTATGAGGCGTTGTTCTCCAACTTGCAGTGGGATCTTGATCGGCTTGCTACGCCATTCAATTGGCTCTACTGCAAATACGGAGCAGGACATAACTAGCGCTAAGCTTGACGCAAGGATACTTATTTTCATCACTGCGCTCCCCCCTCAAACTCAATTCGAAGAGGTTGATTAATGGCAGTGATTCGCATGTTGAATGGGTTGCACACAGATCCAGAGTTGTCAGCAGCAACACGGACACGGTAACGAAGAGCGTGATCCTTTACTGGGGTTCCCTCTAACGATTCGATCAGACGCAAGTCCAAATCAACATCCCAAATTCCCGCGCCAACAAAAGACACTGATCCTTCAACATCCTTTAGATCTGTAATTTCGCTTAATCGTCGAGTTCTATTTGCAGACTGACCATCGCTAACACGGAGAGCGTGCAAAGCGAGTTGTTCGCTTTTCACGCTCTCAGAAATATAGCAAGCATAACGGTTCAGATTCTCTGGCATTTCCTTGTCGCCATTTTTTTTCCAATAGTTTATAGACCTCACAACTTCACTTGCGAAAAGGTATACATTGGGCTTGGGGATGGTGTTGCTATCAAACTGTGCGCCGGCCGATAAATCAGGGGGAATGTGCACAGTAATATCATTCTGGCGGAGTGCACTTAAGACTATCTGAGCTATCAGGATCAATAGTAAAACTCCTGATATGAGCTGCCAGTCCTTAACCCTAGCATCGCTTCTATCCAATGCATTTCTCGCCCTACCTTTATTACGACCAAACACATTGTTCATTATTACTTCCTTACCGGGCCAATGTAGTTAATATTTTTACTCTTTGACAGACGAGTGTCCCACTTGATTTTATCTGTCATCATCCCGTCAAATTTCATCCAGCCACGTTTTTGGGTGTATCGTTTTAACTTGAGCCACATCAAGGGACCATGCCTCTTTTTGGCTGATTCTATCTTCCCTGCTACAAGGGGGATTACGCCAAGGCTTACAATCATCCCAATAACAAATCCTATTAGCCCTTCGCTAATTAACAGTGAAAAAACAATTGCACTTGTACTACAACAGATCACAATTGCTGTGCATGTAACAATTAGCAACTCATCTATTGTTAACCCTTTCCATAGAGCTGGCTTTTTATCAAGCCGCTCTAAGGTAGTCTGTATAGTGTGCTCTCGCCCCATTTTCACAGCCCTATAATATATTAAGTGCCATCACGCCCAGTGATATCCCGAGCGCAACCAAAAGTGCACCAGCCACGATATTGCTTACCAGATCACGCCATGTAACCTTGCTACCTTGCTCGCCGATCTGGTGATACTTTTGCCATGCGTTCTTCGCAACAGTTAACAGAAGAGCTACGATGAGCAGCATGACTAAAAGGTTCACACCCAACAAGACAAGACTGATAACAAGATTATGTGGATTTTCACCGGCGCCATTTCCATTAGGAGGAGTTATTGTTGGTATACCCACAGCACCAGCAGGGAAGGAAATCACTGCAAGGCTACAAGCCTGCGTACAAAGCCTTTTCATTCACTTATCCCCATTTAATAGGCAGGTAATACCTGCCTATTATATATTTTCGAATTAGCTAATAGCACTCGCGCCGAACACACCAACCGCATAATTGGCCATTGCAACACCAAGACAGATCAGCAACGCCCCGGCAACCAGGTTGCTCGCCAAGTCACGCCAAGTCACCTTACTGTTCTCCTCCCCCAGTTGGTGGTATTTTTGCCAACCGTTTTTTACGACGGTAATAAACATGAGCGCTACCAGTAGAAAAGCAATGACTGTAAGCCCCCACTTAAAGAGGTTTACTATCAATGTGAATGGATCATTACTAGCTGAGCCTCCTGGGGCATTTATCGTGGGTAGGCCAACCGCATTAGCCTCGCTGGCCATGAGAGCAACCATAAGACACGCCCCCCTCAGTCTATTACTAACCTTTTTCATTGGCATCCCTATACTCCTCACTTAAATTTATTAATGCACAATTGCTTGAACAACCAGCAATATCAATGCGCTCAAAACTACGGCGGTAATAACAGCCTTGAACATTCCATAATATGTTACCTTGTCAGTCCCCAATCCTTGATAACAGGCATAGGCTACGAACAGAATAAATATGAATGCAGCCGCGTACATACTACCTTGAAGCAAAATTGATGTTTGGCTGAATGTGGAATTAGCTCCGACAGCAGCCATGCATTGAGATACATTTCCACCTGAACAAGATGCGCTCATTTCTTATACCCCATTGGTAATGCGCGTTCGCGAGACAAATTTGCGTCCGGCCGGGGTAACGCATGCGCTCTTTGGTAATCCGTGTAGCCACCATCCAGGGGGACTATGGCTGCCGGATCCATGGGTGCAGACAGGTATTGCAAGATCCCGTCTTCGACGGTGCTTAGGTCGGCACGAATGCTTCCATACTCCATACGTAGCCGACTTTGGTTATTCATGCCCGCGTTCTCAGCTTCGTCGAGCAACTTGTTTACCCGAATCAACTGCTCTCGGACACGGCTCAGGATCTCACGCTCTTGCCAGGCATCAGCTACCGATGCTGTGGAAAAAAGGGCTAACACCCCAACGCTGATCACCGTCTTCAACAATCTCACTCAACACTCTCCATTTGCTTGGATCCGTGACACCGTAAAGTGCTAGGTCCCAGTGGTGCGGTCTTTGAGGCGTGGCATGTTTGTCAGTCAACTATCCACAATGGGATTCTAACTCGGGGCCTTGGGATAAAATGAGCGCTTAAAAATGAGGGGGTTTTCTGGCTGGGGTGGCAAGAGCCTTCGATGCTTCGCATCTTAAAGATCTATCAATAAAAAAGGGAGGCCTTAGCCTCCCTCATTGCAAATTGCCATTTTTACCAGTAGGTATCAACTACTTGCGGCTTGCTTAGCTATGAAACGACGTGCCATTGCTACCAGTGCCAGCCCTATCAGGCCAACTGGGCCGGTTGAACCACCACCACCACCACCATTTTCTGTAGGCTCCGGAGTCGGAGTGACAGGCGTTGTCTTTTTATTCACCTCAACCGGATCGTTACCTGTAATGAACAACTTGCCGCTTCCCTTCACAACAACTGTGCACTCCTCAAGAGGGGCGGCCGTCCCGCTTTTGCAGGTATTCGATTCGATTGCGAGATCCCCTTCGGTATAAGGGGCGAAAACTTCCGGGTCCTTGTGGAAGGACTGCACCTTGATCGTAACACTCCCCTCGCCCTTCACCTCGACCGGATAAGACCATGCAGCGATTGTTTCAAGCATCCATGCAGTGGTTTCTGCTTTATAGAACGCTTGGCACGATTGAATGAAAGTTCCATCACCTTGACCAGCAGAACCTTGAATTACCCCCCAAACCCCAGCTTCGTTATAGCAAGGACCGCCGGAGTCACCGGGCTGCGAGGTGCCAGTACCAATCCCGTTTACGGTGTCATATTTCAGTTCGTAAGCATCTGGTGACCATCTTGCGTCTGCTTTACCTACAGTCACATTTGAAGCACCTTTCAGTTTTCCACCAGAGAGGCTAGACCAGCCAGCAATTAACTGGGTAGAGCCGACCGCTGGTTCTGTGTTAATAACTTTTGCTGTTGCCGGCATTTTTTTATCCAGCTCCAGCAATGAAACATCATATACACGCGGCACGCTGCCATCATGCATAGGATGAATTACTGTGCGCTTAATATTCGCCACACTTACATCGATGTTACTGACAGTCTGGCCTGTCAGATCACCACAGTGGGCCGCTGTTACAACCCATTTCCCAGCGATTACGGTCCCAGAGCAAGTCCCACCCACCCGCACAAACTCAGGTGAGTTAATTTCTGCGCCATTGAAAATGGCGTGAGCAGGCGTAATTGCAGACATAAGCAGCGCGGCAACAACAGTCTTTTTCATATCATCCCTTATTTTGTTCAAATTTATCTTTCATTGCCAGTGACGTTCTAATTAGATTATCCAGTTTTATTACACTTCCTTTTAGCCTTGACACTTGTGATTGAGAGGAAAGGCCGTATTTCTTAGCTGTTTGCTCTTGTGCAAGACCATAAAGTAAATGATCTACCAGCGCATCAGCAACCGCTGGGTTTGTACTCTTAGTGTTTTCAATCAACAAACGAATATATTTTTCATCCATTAGCAGTAGCTTTTTCACTTTGCCCCACTCCTAGATTTTGATCCGCAGAAATAGAATATGACTATCATCATACATAGTCAACATTTAATTTCAGTTTTTGGCTTCATTTGCTCCCTCTGAATTACTGATGAACCCTGACTGCCAAGATGCCCATAGGCTATTCGCCGATTGCCCATGGTGTGGCTTCCTCGGCAGTCTATAAGCACCCTGCCACTCGGTGTCTGGTGAGATCCGCGCTAGTGGCCTCTACCAGCTGCTCGGCACAAAGGTCCTTTACGCCGCCGGAGAACACAAGGCCTATCTCAAGCTTCCGGGTGGCCACCGTCCAGAACATGGGGCATCACCGCGGCCGGCGAGCCCAAGGCCTATCCCTGCCGCCCGGGTGGCCACCGGCCGGCACCAGGGGCCCTACCGCGGCCATCGAGCCCAAGGCCTATTCCTGCCGTCCGGGTGACCACCGGCCAGAACAGAGGCATCACCGCGGCCGGCGAGCCCAAGGCCTATCCCTGCCGCCCGGGTGGCCACCGGCCGGCACCAGGGGCCCTACCGCGGCCATCGAGCCCAAGGCCTATTCCTGCCGTCCGGGTGACCACCGGCCAGAACAGAGGCAGCAGGGCGGCACCAGGGGCCCTACCGCGGCCATCGAGCCCAAGGCCTATTCCTGCCGTCCGGGTGACCACCGGCCAGAACAGAGGCAGCACCGCAGCCGGCGGGCACAAGTCCTATCCAGGGCTCCAACCGACCAGCGACAGGCACCGATGAGCCAAAGCTTATATGTCCTTCCCTTAGCCATGCGCCCGTTCATGTGCCCTATGCTCGTTTGCTCCCATCATCCTGGTCACTGACATTAGCTGGTTGAATTGTTGGCAATCAAACCAGGGTTGACTCCACCCCCTAGTTTCAGGATCCGCTTTGCAACAGTGTCATGTAGAAAAATGAGTAGCGCGATAATGACCCTTCTCGCTACACAAGCAACATGTTAACAGTAGCGTTGCTGGCTTGTTACGGTGGGGCCGTGACAGCAAGCGTGGATGATATTTGGGCCACCTCGCCGGCGACCCAGGACATTTTGTGGGCGCAGCAGTATGCCAAGCCTGTTAATCCTGCGAATAGCATGTCCCTGATTACCTTCAGTACAACTGACGATTCTTCGATAAATAGTGGTGTTTCATACACCAACACGACTGGCAAACCGATGTTGATGACGGTCCGAGGTTCTATCGGAAAGGATATTCCTTGGGCAATTGATCTCTATGTGAACGGTGTACGTGGAGCGTCGTTCGGAAGGGGGGATGGTGCTGGCGGAAATTGGGTCTCGAGTGGCACGGTAATGATTCCGCCTGGAGCAAGTTATAGGATCAATAAGACTCCTTCTGAGGTAATCCACTCAACGATACGCTGGTATTAGATGCCCGCTATCGATAACTATCGGTCATTATGAACCACACTACCTCTCCAACCAGTGTGGTTCTCGTCCCATCAAATACGACTTGGGGCTCCTAGGTTGGCTACATGATTGCCAAGCTGCTCGCCCCCTGGTGATGAAAATGGGCTTGTGGGGGCCAGCTACAAGCCCTGCTATAGACTGTATCCTACAACACGTTTTATTACTGGAGCGCCAGTCCAAACGCCTTGCCCCTGCAGCGTCACCCCCACACCAGACCGGCTCACTTTGATGAGAGCGTCATAGGGCCTATCAGCGTTTTCACCTCCCCGGTTGTAGATTCGCACATCCCCTCTAGTGACGGCTTCTTGAAGGTCGAACATCAACTGAGTGATTCCCCGACCATCTAAGTCAAAACTGACATAGAGCACATTGACGGTGGAAGGCACAGTGATACTCACTGCCGTGGAGGATCCGCTATAGAGGTCAACTCGACCGCCCGTTCCAGAAAACGAGGGATTGACTGCGGCAGCATAGGCTTGAGCCCACTGGGTATCATAAGTTGCCGGCGAGGCCGCCCAAACTTCATCGACGCCAGAGTACGCTTTGCCACAAAATAACAACGTTATCGCAATAATTGCCAAGCTATATCGAGAAGGGTCATTATCGTTACGAAGCTTCATTCAGATCTCCTTTATTGGTGTATTTATAGCCAGTTATTTGCTGCATTGTTGTTGGACCAAGACGGATGCATTTGCAGGAGCAGGAATAAACCATGCCTGAGTTCCATTCTGGTCAGTCTCCCATATTCGGACATATGCCCTGGTCCCATCAAACCGCCCTTCCACAGCCCCCATGTTGTTAAACGGGAAACCGTTTTTGCTATATGACAGAGGGATCACATTTACTTTTCGAGTTCCACGATTTGCTGGACAAGAGACAAGTGAAACAACTTGGTTGTTTTGTTGAACATTCCCCCATGCCAGCCCGGAAAGTACGGTACGGTTTGTTAGACCTGTGATTGAAAGATCCTTTACGTTCTCGATAGCATAACCAGCTGCATTCATGTCCCCTTTTAGCGCCCTTGATCCATCCAGCATATAAAAGTTATCGTGAGAAACTTCGGTGCCTGGCCGACCAATTTCGGCAACAATATTTGTGCCAGATACTGTAGCAAAAGGCAGAGATGACAGTAATCCAGCGGCAACATCATTTCGGTGGTCAGCTGGGACCTTTGCGAGTGGAATGGTCAATTCGAACCGTGGAATTGTTGGATTCCCAGCAACCCCATAAGTTCTAACAGATATAGCATCCCCCCAAAGAGTCTCTGTCATTGGCCGGCAGTTACCCGCACTCGCGTCACTTGCAGTACAGTTCCTAATGTACCCTTCATTAATTAGTACCTGGATAGAGGATGGAAAGTTGGTCGGCGTGACAGTGTTATTACTTTTTGCCAAGACCTGATACCTTTCAGCCGCTTTTGAAAACAGCTCAGTAATGCGATTGCCTTGCTGCACAGCAGCAGATTCAATTCTTTGTTGTCTCAGCTCATTGAAAATGATCATGCCGACAAAAATTAAAACTGGAAGAACTATTGAAAGTTCAATGAGCGTAAATCCACTCTGGCTCCTACGCATTATTTATCTCCAATGCCATGTGCCCAGCAATTTGTTGAACTCCTATACATCTCTCCAAACGAAGATAGTCTCGGAGACTTAATAGGAAACTGATATGATAATGTGCTAGCTGAAATATAGTCAGCACCTGAGTCAGTATATAGCTCACCGGCAAGAGCAGCATTTCTTACATCTATTGAAACGATAACAGAAACAGGTTCACCCCCACGATATCCAAAAGCGAAACTTGTCACCCATGGCGCAGGATATACAGACGTTTGTGGCACACCTGTTGTAATTAAATCAGTATGGGAAATGCTAATGCTAGTCAGGCAACCACTTGACACCTTAAGTCGCAGGGTAGTGTTAATTCCCGAATTCACATCAGAGGCAATACCATGAACCTTTATAGATTGCTCAACGATGTCAGCGTTATACCTAATAGCAGCCACGCCAAATGAGATAGTGACAAAAACAGCTATAGCCACCGAAAACTCAATCAACGTGAAACCACTATATTTTTTCATAAATTGACCTGTCATGTTCAAAAAACATGGAGGCGGCAATGCCACCTCCATAGCAAAGATAATTTACATCGTTCCCTTAACACTACTACCAGTGACGGTAATGGTTGTGCAGCCTGTAGCCGTCTGACAACGCCCAGTAGTCATAGGGGCCAAGGTGTCTGCAAGATCGGTAATGTAATCTGCCGGCAGGCCCGCCATAGTGATATCAACCAGACTGGGGTTAGTGGTATTAGCTACAACCGTGATATCACCACCAAAAGCATTTGCCGCCTTACCATCTTTGGCTGTACCACAGACGCTGGCATCAAGCAGTTTAGAGCCAGTCGCACATAGGACGCTCATGCTCACACCGTTTTTATTCGGTCTTCCTTTTTTCCAACGTTCCGTTGCTGTTGTAATTTGCTGCATCTGCTTTATGAGAGACTCTTGCTTAGTTTGATATTTGACACCTTCAGCAACTTGAAGAACGACCACCAAGAGGACGGCCGCAATAGCTACCACAATGGAAAACTCGATCAATGTGAAGCCGCCTTGTTTTTTTGAAACCATTTTTTTATTGTTCTGACTTACGTAGTTCATCATTCAACCCTTATATATTAATAAGTAACTCTAGCGGACTGCGCCACTACGAGATATATACCACCGGCCAATACAGCCATACCGCAACCTGCAGCCATCATAGTCAGCAAGTTTGCCAACTTTCCCAAACTAATAATCTGTTTTTTAAGCCTCCTTCGCTGTCTCATCGAGCTTTGCATTAGCACCGATGGAATGTCTTCACTATTACTTAAAATCTTAATCCTTTGAATTTCAGCTTGACCAAGCAATCCCACATCAAAAACATCACCATAGTTTTTCTTCCCTGATGCAATCTTCAACTTTATCTTCTGAATTTTTGCTCGCAGCCAACGACTTGAGCCATGCCCAATAATGCTCAAGCAATCATTAATGCCGACCCCGGCCCTCATAAGACTGGACACGCTAGCTAATACAGCTATCGCATTCAGATCCCTATACTGCTTAAATACAATGGAGTTATCAAGTGACTCTCTGTTAGAAACATTAGGTAACATCCACATCAATCCTATGAGGCCTGTGATGCTCATACATAACATCGAGAACATCCAGTTGTGACTGAATTCAGCAAGGCCCCATGCCACTTGTGATATACCACCCCATTTGTAGAGCGGTAGTCTATTTTGCATGTCCAGCATATATTCATAGGACGGACCACCCGCCACTATCAACAGCCCGACAATCATTAATGCTGGATACTTTACTGCATTTAAAATATCTAAAGTTAATCCAGATGCATCTCTGATGGTGTTGATTCCAACATCAAGCCCCATGTCTATGTCACCGGTTTCTTGACCGGCTGAAATTGTAGATATTATTATTGGAGAGAACCACCCTTGCATTCCAGATGTAACCGGCCGACCATTTCTGATAGCCATCAGCATGTCACCTGCGAGCGCCTTGGCTGATGCAGAACCGAACTCAACCAAGTTGATGCATATATCCTTTTCATCAATGCCAGAGTTTATTAGCTCCCTAAAATCCTCGAGGAATTCAATTTGGTTGGTTTTAAAAAAAACCAACTGGAGCCACTTCTTTGAAATAGTGTCAAAATTCACAGCAGCTCCTTAACTTGCTCGGCAGCAGAATGAATATCGCAAATACCATCCCTTACTTTCTTAAGAGCATAGTGCCGGATGTTTTTCCACCCGTTTTGTATTAAATGAATCTTCCATGCCAACGCATCACCTTTAGCTATAAATTGGCGGTCATCATCAGTTAATACAATGACCTCCATTACCAATGTTCTTCCCTTTTCACCTGAGACACATTTGCCGCAGCCACTGCTATTTTTCACTCTAGCGTGGCCCAGGTCATCGCCTAGTGCTTTGCGTAAGGTGGTCTGCTGCTCCTCAGTTGCCTTTTCATGTGGTATTGAGCAATGCGGGCAAAGAACTCTTATTAACCGCTGATGCGAGAAAACTGAAAATACATCAGGGCTACTTGCAATAACTGATGGAACACGTAAGTGCTCTACCAGTTTTGTTGCAATACCGGTCGCACTTGACGTATGTGTTGTTCCGATTAACAAGTGCCCGGATTCAGAAAGGTGAGTAAATTCCGCAGCACTTTTCTGGTCACGCACCTCGCCAAAGTAAATCACATCAGGATCTTGCCTGAGCATAACCTTCCCGTAATACGCAAAGTCTCGTTCTTTACCTTTCTTCGTAAGACCATAATCGATTCGCGTTTGAGATACCCCGTCAAGAGTCCATTCGGGAGGGTCTTCAAGGGTATTAATGTTTCGGCCATCCTCAATTGTTGATAATCCAGCCATAGCAACAGTGGTTTTACCTGAACCGGTAGGCCCAGAAAATAGAATGGCCCCTTGAGGCTGTTTAAATGCAAGCTCGATGATTTTGACATGATCATCATCCATCCCCATATCTGCGAACGAAGGAATATCATCTCGAATGGGAGTCAACAATCTCAGTACGGTTTTGGTACAATCTTTGTCATCGCTACTGCTGCTAACTGGTAGCATTGATGTCCGCCAGTCCCATGCCTTCTGAACATTATTCACAGCTATGATCTTGCTAAAGCTTCCTGCATTTGGGATTAATGCTGAATAGCTTTCCTCTGAGCCACTGTGACCATTGAACACATAAGCCGTCAGTTCTGCACCATATTCCTTTGTCTGTGGCGCAGATATGTCAACTAGGCGCCCATCAATACGGCACTTTATTAGTGTTTTCTGTCCTTTCACTAAAATGTGTATATCAGAGCCACCCATTTTGATGCATCTAGCCAGCAATCCCATCAAGCGGTCTTCAACTTGGGTTGGTGCAACATCAGTGGCGTGCTTAGTGCTCTGGTGGGTGGACTCGACACTTAGAGTTGAGCCAACCTGTAAGGCATTCAATACTACTTCGCTGTCGGCCAGATTAATCTTAGGTTCCTTGCCATGCAGCAGAACCTTAACCTTAGCAATTATTGTATTTAAGTTGTCGCTCTTTGGATCTGAGGTGTAAACGACCCAGTTCTCATCAACAAAGCAACTTTTGTCCTCCCGGCAAAGAGCTAGGATTTCATCATCATCAATTAAAGACACTGTGCTTTTAATTGCCATATTCATATAAATACCCCAACCGTCAATAGGCCATATTAATGCAGCGAGCCAATTTTCCTTGGCTTGCACATAACTGCCTGTCATTCAGGGAAGTAATCTTGATCCCGTCGATTGTCTTACCTATCTGAGCAGGGGTCATTCTTCCAGACTCACCAATTGATACATACGCGGTCAATATCCCATCTACGCGGGCCGCATATCGCAGAGTGAGTCTGTCAAGTTTGCTACCGGGGGAATCCATCACCTTGGGCTCATTAAATGCGATCCCCGTTCCAACAGGCATTGGAGCACTTGGTGACACGGTTGCGCCTACAGGCAATTCGTCCTGTAGCAAGAAGGCCCCAGGAGGGGGGGAGCTTTTGGCAGGCTTCTCGGATGCAATTTTTTTCTTGGCGGCGTTACTCTCAACCAACTCTTCCACCGTGCTTGTTGCCAGTAAAGCCTCAGCCTTAGCCCTTCTTTCACCGAGGCGCATCAGCTCCTGGATGTTTTCCGGTAAATTCGGCAGCCTTACTGCTGACGGGGGTTCAATCACGTTTTGGCTTGAGACATTGCTCCCTGAATCAACCGGAGTTGATGCCTGGGAACGCTGCTCTGACTGTGCGATAAGCGCATTAAGTCGCTCATTTCGTTTAGCCTGTCTATTTTCTTGAGCCTGATATAAATAAACCGCACTTGCACATGCTACAGAAAGCAGCCCTAAATAGGTCACCAATTTTTTAGTGCTAATTTTTTTATTTTGTTCGTTCATTGTGCGCCACCTCCAAACTGAATTACCGCATTATTTAGGGTGCATTCCCCTTCCTTGCTAATGCTAAATGTCGCTGATTCTAACTTAATTGGCATTCCTTTCAGGGCATTACCAAGCTCGTTAATGAACCAAGGATTTGCTTTCGCGATGGTCAGACTGGCCTTTCTGCTTGCCCATACTCCATTAGTTTCAATGGGTTCATAGCTAGCTTTCAAAGCCGAAATTAGTGAAAGCTTTGAAAATATCTCAAAAACTTTGTCATCAAGCGCCTTGAAACTGGTGTGATGTGAACTCCAATAGGAACTCAGAGGGACAGGCACGCGAATAAATGGTGATGACCCACTGAAAGACATAGCTAGGATATTTTTTTCCGCCCATGCATTTAACACATTTCTATCGATCACAACGTCAGGCAATACCATATTAATGCTGCCTGGCTCGATTGTCCCCACAGGTAAATCCGTGACTACAGGGATAGTTCCAAATTTCGCGCACGTCACACCTAACTCACTAACCACATCTCCAGCAAGCTGCACATCTGTCCATGCTGCGCGATAGGCATACCAGGGATCCATCACTTCCGGCGGAGGCGGCGGCGGCGGTTCAGGCCATAGAAACCATGTAGCTGCCGCAATACCTGCTAAACAGACAAGAGATGGCTTAACCATTCTTGACAATGCAGACCCACGAAACTCTATGAGTTCAAAGTCATCAGGCTTTAGATTTAAAGCCTCAATTATCGTTGTCTCTACACCCCGAACAGGCAATTCAGTTGTAGAAAATATGCGCTCAGATGGATGTACCTGTAACCATTCAGACAGTTCCGTTGCATCGACAACTTCATCACGGCGAATTTCCCCGGCCTCCCAGAGCACGCAGCGATAGGCACGGTCAGAAGCAATTATGCACACCCACTTCCTAGGGGTGTCTTTCACTTCTTCAATGAGAGCCTCGGCAATACACTCGCCCCAAGCTATATCAGCTTCATCGGAAGCGACCCGCGTGATCAGGTCCCCATTCTCGAATATCCGCTCAAACTTAGCCGGGTACTCGACTCGCCACCGCTTCAGGACTTCCTTTGGCTTGCTGCCATGCGGCAGCGTTGTTCTGATAGTTCCCATAACTTTATATCCGCTTAGGGGTGATCAGAACAATAGTTTCTGTCATGCTGCTTGCGCCTGAATTCCCGCCCAAGAACGGATTCTTGAGTACAGATGTCTCATCTGATTTATTCGACTTCTGCTTGTATCCATTGAGCACGAGAGTCTCACCATATTTAAGACCAACATCTTGATCGAATTTTATTTCTTGCACCTGTGGTGCACGAATAGTGACGCCACTCACTTCTGTATCTTCCCAATTGATAACCTTGGATAGAACTCCAGAAATTTGAAGGTTTACCATGTCATCTGAAATATTTGGCATAACTGACATGGTGAGGCCATCACTAACTACAGCATCTTCTACTTCAACGCTTGCATCAGCATTTTCATTCGGCGTAACTGTCACTCTCGCAATATATGTCAGCTTTTCAGAGTTATCGATGGATGCAACTCTGTTATTTCTTGCAACAGTTCTCGGCTCATATTCGACACCAACATGCCCTTGAGTTTGTAGCGACTTCATCAGAACGGTCGTACCATCCCATTTTGGATTTGTCGAAGTAAATGAAAATCCATAATTCCCTGTATCGCCCAGGGTTGGCAGTGACGGACCAGCAAACTGCAGCTTTCCTTCTGAAACATTGCGAATAACATTCCAGTCAATGCCAAATTCAGATCCTTTACTCCCTTTGAATTGAAGCACCTTGACTTCAATCATTACCTGCCGTGCTATTGCCTGTTTTCTTGATGAAATATAGCTCTCAACCAAACTCATCCGATGCGGAGTTGTTCTAACCAGAATTGAAGCAGTCGAGGATGTTACAATTACATTCCCTTCCAATGGGTTCTTATCGTCCTTACTTACACCGTCACGACTCAGAATTGACTTTATAGCCGCCAAATAGTCATCAAAGGGATTTATGTCTACCACTTCGGTGGTTGCGTAAGTATCCGAATTACCAAGGGAGCTTGTAACAGTTCGGTTTGCCAATCCCTCACCGCTATTATTAACTGAGTTGGCTTTTCGTCCAAATAGGAATGAACTTTTACCCAAAAGTGAATTTAACTCGAATACTTTGGTTACATATCGTTCAAAATTTATTTTGTTCCCATGAACACTTACTGAGATATCAGCCTTTGCTGCTATCTCGTTCAGTGCCCCATTGATATCTCCCTGATAGTCTACTGAAATAATTTTGTCCTGGACCACATCAGGTCCATAGTTTACTGCAATTTTCTGATTTGCCGATTGCAGCAGGTTCCTTACTGCAAAGCTAAGCGGTATATCTTGCCCTTGAATTGCGGCGGGCTTTCTGACCCACCAAGGAGCCCCCTCCCCAATTGTCGGGTTCAAGTCCAAAGGGGGCTTATCGATGTAGATGCTTTTAGAGGATTCTTGTTTACCCTCATATGCCTTGATTTGGCCAAGTGTATCGTTAGCAGCATCTTTCTGCTCCAAATGGTCCATAGCACCACACCCTGAAAGAGCGATGATGACAGCCATTGCTATAGCGCTACGCGTTTTCATAATCAGTTCCCCTGCACAAAATAAACGTGTTGTGTTGACTTCAGTAGCTGTGGTTGCACTGGGTATGATTCGATCAACGCATTAAGTGCTGATGCTATATCCCCTCGTTCCGTGACGATTGGCCAGCTTGACGGAACGTAGTAATCATCCTGAGGGCGCCAGTCTTGTGCTGTCGTATTCCATCCATAGGACTCTGTTAGTCGAATTGCATTTGCTTTTAGGCTGCCGGCAGCGACATTAAATGTCTGCACCAACACCCCCGGAACATGAATTACTGCACTTTTATTCATAGCGTCATAACTAACAATGAACTTTCCATTTGTTTCATTGCCAAACGAAATCTGTGCTGCGGATATTGCCCCTTGGAAATCATTCGCGGAGAAATGCGTTTTCTTTGGAATGGATGTAAAACCAGTAGGCACTCCACCGGGAAAATAATAGAGAACTGTTTGATAACCGTTATCTCTGAACCATCTCGAGAATGCACGCTCCCAAGTTTCACCGGCTCGAACAATCAATGACGTTTTTTCTACTGTGACGACAATCGGTTTTGTTTTATTAATGGGAACGAATACCTTCCCACTCGTCACAATAGGTGCCTGGGATTTCATCAACACTGTGGGCGTGTTTACTATGGGGTTCGTTGCTGATTCAAGCATCGGCTTCATGGTACTACTTGCAGTCGCAACAGAAGCCCATTCGTGCCTAGTTGTTGCTTTCTCAACCTTTTGTTGAACAGCAGCAGCCAAGTCATTTTGCCCAGCTCCAACAGGGTTTTGTGCGACGGTGTTGGTTTGGTTGCGTGTCGACACGATCTGTGGGGCGCTGTGATCTTTATACACGTTGCTCGGGCTGCACCCTCCCACCAAGGCTGCGGCTACCGCCACCGACAGGAGCTTCAGTCGCACTTGATGATCTCCGTCGCTGTGATTGTCGCAGATCGATCCCTTTCATGAATCTGTGGCAGAAGCGGCAGTCCAGCCAGGAACGCTTCAAGAGCCTTTATCGGCTCTCTTTTATCGACCTCGAATCCGGCATCAAACTGCCAGTCGCAGTGAGCCGGGACGGTCTTAGACCAACGGATTGCCTGCAACCCCAACGCAAAGCGGAGGCTCTCCAACTGCCCACGTAGCGATCCCGGATGCACGCTGAAGTAACGTTGTTCGCGGTCCCGACGAATAAAATTGATCGCCTGCTGACGGTCATTGATGATGTGTCGTAGACGAGTGATCTGGCCGGTGATCCGAGCGTTATGCTTGGCATACTCATCACGCAAAAGGGCCAGGTCGTTCTGTAACAGTTCGATTTCAGTGTTGAGCTCTATGAGCGTCTTGTCGCCATAAGTATCTCGTGCCATCTCCGTCATTGGCAGAGTTCTTCTCTCAGGTCGAGAGTCGCCTGGCGAAGCCTGCACCTGCGGTATCCCCAGCAGGGCAACGACACTGAATGCCAAAATACTTTTTCTCATAGACGCCACCGTATAGAAAATCCTAGGTGGCGTTATACCGCACTCAAGCGGGAATAATTGCACAGCAAAAATGGGGGGGGTTTTCTGAGCGGTCTAGAGATCCGAGTGAAAAAAAACCCGCCAATTACTTAGGCGGGTTCTGGGTTTATGTGTTTTCCATCTGGCGTTGTCGCTGATGGATTCGGCTTGGCGTGAACTGACCCGACCATACTAGTCCTGTGTCTATCGTGACCTCTTGCCGTATCCTGACCTTCATGCTCTCACCACTCATGTCTTGGATCGTCGCAAGTAATCGACTCTCAACAGAGTACAGGAACTCGAGATCCTTCATAGCAAGTTTGAGTAAGGCTTTCTGTCGTTCTTCTTGCATTTTCGCCTTGCGATTTCGCATCTCAAAAATGCAAGGGATCGCGACAGCGATTACTGCGAAGAACCCGGAAATCAAGGCCACCGTGATACTTACGCTTTCCATGGTGTCCTCCCTTAGTATTCATCACTCAAGATGATTGTTGTATTCCGACGATCACCCTCCGTGATTACCCATATGAAACATTGGCTTTGCCCTGCTGGCAGGCTTGATAGGACTCGCTCCCCAGTCCTGATTGCATCAAGGTTTTGCAGTCCCTGTGTATGGTTCCACAGTAACCCCTCTCTATGTGAATCCAGCAAATCAGATGATGCTATCCCTAGCCGTTTCAAGGCTTCCAAAGCGGGTAGAGTTGCAGTACACATTCCTAACTTGAACATATTGAGCTCCTGATTCTGTGCCCTTGTGGCTTGAATTGTTAAGCCACCTTCTCTGCTAGCGCGTTGGCAAGCAGCAAGGGCCATGTAGGATCAACACCGTTCAGTGCATTTATGACTTGATCAGCATCTAACACGCTAGATGTGAAAGTTGAATTAAGTAGGTCTATGTCTGCGGCCGGCGTCCTTACAACAGTTTTTATGAAATTGCTTCCTTCACCTGGGCTCACACTTGCATAGAGGTTAGAGTTCCCCAGCCTTACAAGCTGGCCATTAGATATGAGTTTTCCAGTATTTGTTACTTCGAACATGATTTAGCCTCGTTGAGTTGGGGATTTGCGCCCGAGTTGGTGTTGGTCACGAGTGGCACATTGCAGACCGAGTGCCATAGAGACAGCCTTGGGCTGTTTCTGCATGTGCGCTGACGCCGGCGAAATACCGGTGAACGGACATGCAGAATCAGCCAACGAGGGCCTGGGTGATAGATCACGGGTGGGAATGCCGGCGCAGGGCTGGGGGATTGATGTTGGTACCTGGCCGAGGATGGCCTGTCCCCACGAGGGCACCGAGGACTAATACAGAGTAACCTAGAGGGCCAATATCTGGCAATCAGGTACAGATTCAAAAGTTGATGGCCATGCCAATTTTGGCATGGCCATCACCTTCAGATGAGGAAGTCGTCCAGTGATCGCCCTTTAGCAATCTCTTCGGCCAGGTACTTCGGGGTGCGCCCCTGCCCTGTCCAAGTTTGTTCGATTCCATCGACGACATAGCGATACTTGGGTGGTCTCGGAGTGCGCTTTTTCTTGGAGCTAGTATCCACACCTGCAGTATCCCCAAGAAGCTCTTTGGGATCGATGCCGGCCTGGGCAAGCAACTCCTGGAACTCGGCCAACTTGCTCTTTCGTTCTGATTGAGCAGCTATTTCTTTGTCTGCCTGAGTCTTACGTTCCAAGTACACCAACTCGAATTTCTCGTGGGCCTCTTGTACTTGTTCAAACGGCAGGTCACGAAGAGCAGCCCGGAGGCTTCGAATATTCAACAGAGTTTTAAAAAATTCTTGCATGCAACAGTCCTACTCAAAAGAACTAACTGGAAATTGCCAGCTATTAGTTCATGGTTTCGATCGTTCTCTGTAAACCCAATAAAGCCGAAGCCCTGAAGATGAGCTTTTCGCTTCAGTTTTCAATCATATCGTTATCACCGTTAAAATAAACGCGATATTTCTAACATGGCGGAGGGGCATCTCAACACTTCGTCAGTCTCACAGATCACCCCAATATTCCTCCGGGTCAGGGACTCTGGGTGCGTGTGTGGCGTGTCTCTGCTCCTCAACCCCATCGTCATAGCTCTCTTGCCACACCCTATATGGTTCACCCCCGAGCAATTCTGGATGAAATGGTCCTTCTCTTTGTTCTCCAAGACGCCGACCATTTGAATCGTTCCATCCCTGCCTGCGCCCTTCTGTTCGGCAATACCGGGAAATCTGCTCGATTTGCTCGCAGGAAAGTTGATTCACTTGAGCTCCACTCCAGCTCTCATCACCGAATGCATTTGAGGAAATCCGCGGCAACACCATTGGATCGCCGGAATTGATAATCAGTATTCCCATGTATCCCTCACACTATGAAATCTGGGTCGACAATCCAAGTCACACCTTTGCTCACAACCGCTATTGGTTTTACACGCAATACATATAAGGCATTCCGGATTGTTAATCTCCCAGTCACGAGATACCTAATTACTCTCAGAAAATATCTCATCTTTCCTTCCGGTGAGAATAAAATGTTGTCCTTCAGTCAGTGGACATAGCTACACAACATCTAGCCAGACCACCGACTTGATTATCCTCCATCCGTTACCCCATTTCATCCTCTTCCTTTTTGTCCATGGTCTGCTGCTAAATCACCACCTCGCCGCCGCTGGCCACCCTGGGTGCCGAGCTCATCGGCGACCCGGGGCACCAGGTCCCGACACCGGCCAGGGGGCCACCTGCAGCACCGGTTCACCCGCCCGGCCGCCGGCAATGGCCATCCTGGGCGCCGAGTACGCGGCGGCCCGGGGGCCACCTGCAGCACCGGTTCACCCGCCTGGCCGCCGGCAGTGGCCACCCTAGGCGCCGAACCCGCGGCGGCCTCGGGGGCTCACTGCGTACCGGATCCCGGCACCGGTCCGGGGGCCCACTGCGCACCAGATCACCCAACCTCCGCCGGTGGCCACCCTGGGCGCCGAGCTCATCGGCGACCCGGGATCCCGTACTCAGCATGCACACCGACAAAACCCCACCACCACCCAGGCCCCTCCGCTCCCCGGCGCCGGCCGGGGGCCCACCGTGCACCAGATCACCCACCCGCTGCCGGTGGCCACCCTGGGCGCCGAGCTCATCGGCGACCCGAGGCACCAGATCCCGACACCAGCCCGGGGCCCACCGCGCACCAGATCACCCACCCGCCGCCGCTGGCCACCCTGGGCGCCGAGCTCATCGGCGACCCGAGGCACCGGATCCCGGCACCGGTCCGGGGGCCCACTGCGCACCAGATCACCCAACCGCCGCCGGTGGCCACCCTGGGCGCCGAGCTCATCGGCGACCCGAGGCACCAGATCCCGACACCAGCCCGGGGCCCACCGCGCACCAGATCACCCACCCGCCGCCGCTGGCCACCCTGGGCGCCGAGCTCATCGGCGACCCGAGGCACCGGATCCCGGCACCGGTCCGGGGGCCCACTGCGCACCAGATCACCCAACCGCCGCCGGTGGCCACCCTGGGCGCCGAGCTCATCGGCGACCCGAGGCACCA
>NZ_JAPCJD010000022.1:45321-64756 GCF_027707845.1 Aeromonas sp. QDB14
GGGCCCACTGCGCACCAGATCACCCAACCGCCGCCGGTGGCCACCCTGGGCGCCGAGCTCATCGGCGACCCGAGGCACCGGATCACCCACCCGCCGCCGCTGGCCACCCTGGGCGCCGAGCTCATCGGCGATCCGGGGCACCAGGTCCCGACACCGGCCCGAGGGCCCACCGCGCACCAGATCACCCATCCGCCGCCGCTGGCCACCCTGGGCGCCGAGCTCATCGGCGACCCGAGGCACCAGATCCCGACACCGGCCCGGGGACCCACCGCGCACCAGATCACCCACTCGCCGCCGCTGGCCACCCTGGGCGCCGAGCTCGGCAGCGACCCGACCCGGGGCACCGGATCCCGGCAGCGGTCCGCCGGCCACCTGGACAATGCATCAGATCCCCCTCGGCAGTGGCGGCAGTGGCCACCATGGGCCCCGAGTTCGTCGGCGGCCCGGGGGCCACTGCAGCACCAGCCAGCTGGACACCCTGGGCGCCGAGCTCCTCGACGACCCAGGGCACCAGATCCCGGCACCGGCCCGGAGACCAACTGCGTACCGGTCCGCCGGACACCGCACCAGATCACCCGCCCGCCGCCGCTGGCCACCATGGCCCCCGAGTTCGTCGGCGGCCCGAGGGCCACCTGCAGCACCGGCCCGCCAGGCGCAGCACCGGATCACCCACACCGGCACTGGCCGCCCTGAGCGTCACCGGAGAATCGGAACCGCAATTCAGCATGCACACAGACAAAAGCTTCGACCCAGCGCACCAGCGGGAACATCCTGGCCACTTGCAGCACCGCGCCGCCGCTCTGCAGAACGATGCCGCGAGCACATCGATGGTGCAGGCCAACTCAGTGACCCACACATCGGTTGGGACTGGGGGCAACTCAGTGCCGGTATTCGGCGTGTGTTCAGGAGGTCATGGCTGGCGGGCTCGCCTGTGAATACCTGCAAACCTGGATCTACTTGCTAACGGAATGGATTAGGCCATCAGTCCTCTCATGGCTCCAGTTGCATTGTGAAGATCTGAGGGATGATCGACGTAAGCAAAAAATCGTCTACGGGTGCTATAAATGTCCTTTTTGAACGCAACAGCTTTTCTTGATTACTTGTTTTGCCCTCCCCTTCCTGGGCACAAAACCACCGTCATCGCAAAAACGGTGTCACAAAAAATCAGGAACAATCTTGAAGCGATCAAAATTGTAAAGCGGTGTTTGGCTGATGGCTCGCTGGCTGTATCTGACGTCGAGCGCGATGTCCTTACTCAGTATGCCGGATGGGGTCAACTATCAGGACTCTTTGAGCCAGAACACCCCCAGCATGCCGAATTGAAATCTCTTGTCACTCAAGCAGAATTCACGGCGTTGGAAGCATCTGTATTGACCTCCTATTACACCTCCGAATGGATTATCGATGCCATGTATCGTTCCGTCGCACGCCTTGGTGTGCAGGACGGTCCATTGCTCGATTTTGCTACAGGGTCCGGTCACTTCTTGGCGAGTCGCCCGGCGACTCTTTCAGCGATGAAATCCTTTGCTGTTGAGCTGGATGGCCTGACAGGGACTATCGCCCGCTTATTGAATCCTGCAGCCAAGATCTATGTCAACCAGCCGTTCGAGCACGTAAAGCTCCCGTATAGTGGCGACTTTTCCTTAGTTATTGGGAACCCGCCATACAGCTCTGTTCCTGCCAGGGATAGAGCATTTGGCACACTCCCACTACATTCCTACTTTCTGATTAGAGGGTTGAGCGAACTGCACCACGGCGGGCTTATGGCTGTTGTCGTATCAAGCTGGGTAATGGACTCCAAAGATAGCGATGCGCGGCTATCTCTCTCGGCCCGGGGAAATTTGGTTGCAGCCTGTCGTCTGCCAAATTCGGTGTTCAAGGGTGAAGGGGCCAACGTTGTTACCGATATTCTGGTCTTTCAAGCCTGCCAGCATCCGGAAGAAAACCCTTCATGGATCGACACCGTAGAGGTCCACGACGAAGCAGGCTCGGTATATCGTGTGAATCGCTTGTTTGTGGATCGTCCTGAACTCGTCGCCGGCAAAATCTCAGCACCTGGCACCTTCAATGTGTCTTGCAACGTTGCAGATCCTGGCCGTGATCTTGCGAGTGTTGTAACTGAAATCCTCGATATCCAGACCTCCAACCCTTTGTTTTTCCGTAAGTCTACTGCTCCGGTTGCAAGGAAAGGTGTCGTTTCTGCCCCCGCAGGTATGGACGATGTTGGACCATATGAATTTTGCCAAACTCCGGCGGGTGAGCTGATGCGTCGAGTGGCAGATCATGTTGATGAAAACGGGGTTAAGATGCCCACGTTCCAACAGTGCGAGTTTAAATCAGCCAAAGATAGGCTACGTGTAACGGCCATGCTGAGAGTTAAGAGGGTGTTGGCATCACTCATCAACGCAGAGCAGGGCAATCAGCCAGACGCCAACTTGCGAGCTCTTAGGGCTGATCTCAATGCGACCTATGACCGCTTTACTGCCGACTTCGGTCCGTTCCACGCTTCCAAGAACAAATCCGTTCTTGGGGAAGATCCCTGGTATTACCGCTTGCGAGCTCTCGAGTTGGACTACATCGCGCCGATCAGTGCCACGGTTGCCGAAAAAGAGGGCATCGCAGAGCGTAAAGAGCAATGGAGTAAGGGGAATTTGTTCACCCGCCGCGCAATCACCCCATTGATCACTCCCAGCCATGCCGCGAACCTTGCCGACGCCGTTCTAATCTCCGTGAGCTACAAGGGTGAGGTCGATCTTTCATACGTTCGGGATCTGGTCCGCTTTAAAGGAACAGATCGAGAACTTTTGCATCAGTTGGCCGAACAATCTCTGGCATTTGCCGACCCCGAAAGTGGCAAGCTGGTCATTGCGGCAAAGTACCTTTCAGGTTACATCCCCAGCAAGATTGAGGCTGCACAAGGGGCGGCCGAATCCGACCCTCTGTTTGCTATCAATGTTGCCAACCTGCAGCGAGTAATGCCCTCACCCATCAAGGCGGTAGACATTTTTGCACCGATGAACTCCCGTTGGCTGCCTAACCATTTCCACGCCGATTTTATCCGCCATCTGGTCGGTCATCCAAAATTGAAAGCACAAGTTACCCTTATCGACAACGAGTATCATGTTTCGCATGACTCTCTCCCTCAGACCGTCTTAACTTCTGAATGGGGTACGCAGCGCCGCGACATGACCTCCTTGATCATTGCGCTTTTGAACAATCGCACCATTGAGGTACGCGATCCACATCCGAGCATATCTAATACGACTGTTCCGAACCCGGACGAAACAATGGCCGCCCAGCACAAAGCAGAGGAAATTAAGGCGGCTTGGGAGTCGTGGGTGCTGGATGATGCCGAACGCCGCAACGATATTGAGCTTGCTTACAACGCACATTTCAACGGCTTTGTTGCCCCGAAATACAATGGCTCACACTTGCCTTTAGCTGGTAGTGCAGTTGACCTATATCACACACAGAGAAACGCCATTGCTCGGATCATTCATGAGTCGTGCACTTTGATTGATCACGCTGTCGGCGCCGGAAAAACGTTCACAATGATTGGTGCGGCAAGCGAACTAAGACGCATTAACAAATGTGAGCGTGTAGTGCTGGTCGCTCCCAATCACCTCGTCGCGCAGCATGCCACCGCCGCACAGTTCATTTTTCCAGGCATGAATATCTTTGTGCTCGATAAAACTATGATGACCCCGACCACCCGCCGCACAGCCTTAGCCCGCCTTGCAATGACAGACTTCGATCTATGCATCATTCCGTTGAGTGTGTTCGGGCTAATCCCAGCCCCTCACGATCTCTTGGTCGAAATGTTGGAAGCAGAGATCGATGATCTTCACCGGTGTTTGTCGGAGCTGAAACATGAGCGGTTATCTGTACGCCGGATGCAGACGCGGATCCAGCGCAAAGAAGCTGACCTTGCAGAACTTGTGAACAAACACACTGATGAAATGCTCGACTTTGCGGACCTGAGGGTCACAACTCTGATCATTGATGAGAGCCAATTCGGTAAGAACCTTAGCTATTCTTCATCCCTGCAAAGCGTTGCCGGAATGGGCCAGGCATCAGGCAGTAAGCGAGCCTTTGATCTATTTGTCAAAAGCCGTGCTGTTCTGCGAGCCGGTGGTCGTTATGTTGAGGCTACCGGAACACCAATCCTCAACTCTGTGGTGGAAGCACATCGACATCTGCGAGTGATGTCCCAAGATTTTGCTCAGTCAGCAAAGCTGACCCACTTTGACGCATTCAGTGCAGTCTTCGCTCAGCCAGTGACAGATTATGAATTGGCGGCGTCCGGGCGTGGCTACAAGATGAGAACTCGCATTAGTACATTCACAAATTTGACAGAGCTTCAAGCTATCTACTCAAGCTTCGCTGATGTAGTTACTTCTGAGCAGTTGCCAAATGTCTTGCCAAAACTAGCTGATGGCCGCAGTGCTATCCCTCCCCTCACGGGGGGCAAGATCATCGAATTGGTGATTGAACCCAATGAGCACCAGGAAAACGGCTTCGCTGAAATCGTCAGTGCATATTCTCGAGTCGATAACCGGGAGAACAACCCCCTAAAATTGCTCAACCGTGGGCGAATGCTCTCTCTCGATGCTCGGCTTGTGTACCCAGACGCACCGGACTACCAGGACAGCAAAATCAATACCGTAGTGCGCTATCTGCTCGATAAATATCAAAGTACAACTAGCGTTCGCGGTACTCAGATGGTCTTCATGGATCGTAGCATTCCCGCTCGCCATCGTGCCGGAGCTTCGAAAGAGTGGGCGGCAATTTTCAACCTTGCCAGACAGGGTGATGAAGAAGCGTTAGAGCGTATTGAAGGCCTAGACGAACTCGAACTTACCGCCATGGTCGGCAGTTCATTCAGCCTCTACGATGAGCTGGTAGAAAAATTGGTTGTGGGCGGCATCCCCCGCAACGAGATCGCAGTTATCCACGATTACCGGACAGACGCGAGAAAGGAAGCGTTGCGTGACATGATGAATGAGGGGCAGATCCGAATTTTGCTAGGCTCTACCGAATTGGCAGGCTCTGGGCTCAATATCAACCGGCGTTTGGTTTCGTTGGTTCACTTCGATCTCCCATATCGACCCGGTGATTTGGCTCAACGAGCTGGCCGCATTGAGCGCCAAGGCAACCTGTTATGGGCGAATGATCCCGAGTTCACCATTGATATTGTCGTGCCAATCACCCGTCGCTGTCTTGATGCTTGGCAACTGGGATTACTCAACACCAAGCAGCGTTTTATCAGCCGGTTCCGTCAACTCGATAGCTCCGTCCGGCACTACACAGAGCAAAATGAAGCGATTGATTATGCCGAGTTAAGCGCCATCGTAGCCGATGACCCGCGAATCCTGGCTCATGTCAAAGGCAAAGCAAAGCTGCGAAAGCTTGAGGCAGCCCGGAATAACTGGTTCCGGAATCACGTCAGATTGGACGACCAAGCACAATCCCTTGAGCAAAGAGTCGCAACCTTGGCGGCCAAAATGCAGATGATTCGAGCCGATGCAGCAAACATTGCGGCCACCGCGGATGAGTTGTTGATTACCGTGGATGGTGTGACATATGAAAAAATGGGGGTGGATTCGACGGCTACAGATCGTCTAAACATAACCACCGCCGCCCCGGCTGTCGGTTCAAAATATAGCAGACTGAACTACCGTGCAGATATTGGCAGTCAACACGACATGGCTACTTACCGGGGGGCTACTCTGGTCTATGAAAAGCCATATTTCGCCAAACTGTGCTTCGCCACCGAGTTCACAGTTCGCGGCCCCTCCGGTCATCACTACGAGCTGAGAAATGTAGAGCGCAATAGCATTAACGCTGTGATGGCGGCCTTCGTCGCGCTCGTCGATAACTTGCCGCGCTTACCAAACATAGCCACAGCCCAAATGGCTACTTGGACAAAGAACGCTACCGACTATCGTATTGAGGCTGCGAAGCCATTCAGCGCCCAAGCAGAGCTTGATGAACTGATCCCATTTTTGCGGCAACTTGAAAAGGAGTTGGCAGATTCTGCCATACATTCAGCACATCAAGTGGCCGCTTGAGGAATGATGTAGCCCCTGCTGACAGGTGGGGGGTTCGTTGACGAAAGACATTCGTCTGTTATTTGATAGCCCCAACTTCTGAATATTGGTTTGCCCTCCCTTGCATTGACCGATGCCGTGGGATCATAACCCCATTGAAACCAAAATAGGGTTATGAACATGAACGCATTGAAACAAGGCGCTTCCAATCGCACGGATGATTCTTTGGTGATGCTCACTGTTGATCAGGTGGTCGCAGCCCCCTGGGGCAACGTCCGTCGCGGAAACCGCAATAATGCCAAGTGGACGGAATTTCTCGCTGATGTGAGGCTGCGCGGGATCATCCAATCGGTGACGGTTCGCCCCCATCCAGAAATGGCAGGTATTTTCGAGCTGTTAGCAGGATATGGCCGTTGGGATGCCGCTAAAATTGTGGGTTGCCCTATCCCCGCCCTTGTCGTCAATTGCAGTGACTCAGAAGGCGTTGCCATTGGCATGATGGAGAACCTGCAGCGGGAAGACATGGGGCCGGTTGATGAAGCCCACGCAGCACAAACGGCACTAGCTCTATGCAATGGTGATTACGAAGAAGCCCGCAAGCAACTCGGTTGGTCACTGGGTCGCCTCAAACAGCGACTGCATCTTACTCGCTGCACTCCGGCAGTGCTTGATGCAATCTCAGCAAAATTGGTTTCACTTCGTCATGCCGATTTGCTCGCAGGTATCAGTGCTGAGGCGCAGAACGCTCTGTTGCCCTCAATTACTGAGAAAAACCTTAGCGTAGATGCGCTCAAAGCCTTGCTTGGTAAAGCTTCGGCACCGATTTCCTCCGCGCGTTTTGATGTTGGAGATTGCGCCTCCTGCGTTCACAACAGTCAGCAACAATCCAGCCTGTTTAATGAGTTCGCTGTTGTAGACGGGGCTGTTTGCCGGAATCTTGTGTGCTTTAAACAAAAGACTGCTGCTATGGTTGCGGCCCGCAAGGACGAACTCGCCGAGCGTTACGGCACCATCATTGTACTATCCGAAGTATCCCAAGGTTCGATTAACCATGTAAGCCATGACACGGTTGGCGCAGAGCAGATGTTTGATGGCTGTTTACCTTGCTCGAAGCGCGTTGCATTGCTCGATGACCGCATTGATACCGCGGGTGATGTGCTCGAAGATCGATGTACCGACCCAGATTGCTTCAAAACGTGTGTTTCTAAGCACCGTGATGCAGTGGCGGAAGCTGCAGAAATCACTGAAAAGGCGAACTGGGCGGCAGGGATTGATCCCACCCTCACCAACGCAGCCCAACCCTTGCAAAAGGATGAAGGGAATACGCAGGCTCCCAATGTGCCTAAAAGAAAGGCTGCCGATAGTGATCCCACTACCTCTTTGAGTAGTTCGGTGGTTGCAGACCACAAGATAATGCTTAGACGCGCAGCCGTTGAGGCGTGGGGAAGCGACGCTGAGGCTTCACAGCGTTTTCAACTATCAGTTGTTTTGTCGAGCCTTTTGTCCGTTGCTGGCAAAGCAACCTTTGGACGCGCCCTGCCGGATACCATCGCTGATAGCAGTAAAAGTATTGAGGCGTTGCGAAGCGAGATTGCCAGTACCATGAGCTTTATCGTCGAGCGATTAGACGGCACCGGCTACTGCCCCATGGTGGACGTTATGATGGCAACACTCCCCCACGCACCTAACGCTAAGGAGAAGGCTATAGCCCAATGGGTTCCCACACCCGAGCGACTGAAAAGTTACACAACAGATACAATCACCTTCATCTTGAAGGAGTCCGGCTACTTGACTGCCTATGAAGCTGCCCACGATTCCAAAGCACTGAAAAAACTTATCGGTATGAGCAAAGGCGACCTTATCAAGACTGTCGGAGCCTTTGCGTTCGATTGGTCAGGCTACGCCCCCAGCTTTTACCTTAAGGGGTTCGAATAGTCCCTCTCCCCTCCCCCGCCTAGCAGGCGGGGGACACCCCTTTAGGATCCCCTGTGGGGATTTCACAATATGTCCTGTTCCTGGGAGCCATCTAGCGGGGTTGTACTCCGCTAGGATGCGCAAGGGTGACAACATGCTCAGTTCATCCAGTCGGTACAATTTCAGGTTTTTCTTTCTTCCCTTACTCCAACCCATCAGAGGACTTTTGCAAGGTGACCTACCTGATGGGCACTTGCATTATCAAGTTACGGCGTAAGTTGACTCCACGCACCAAGGAGACAACCGTTATGATGGAATTTACCTTTAAATCCAGTTCATCTTTTACCGACGCAATCACCTTCGTTGCAGCTCATGCTAAAGGGAGCATTGCACCGATTCATAAATACCTTCTCCTGCAAATAGCAGAGAGCGGTGTTCTGTCAGTTCAAGCCACAAATGGTGGTTTCTTTGCGACCCGCATGACGAGAATGGATTCGTTCAACGGCACTGGTTCTATCTGCGTTGATGCGGCAAAATTCAATGCCATCGTTCACTCGATGCCCGTTGATGCAATCGCAACTGTCAAGTTTTGCTCTGACGGCAATAAATTATCTGGCGTTGTTCAAGCAGGGCGTAGTCGATTCCAGTTAGTGTGCTTGTCAGCCGACGAGTTCCCACAGCCAGAGATTTGTAATAACACCTCTCGTTTTTCCATCCAAAGCAGCGATCTGATTCCCACCCTGACCCGTCTAAACCGTATGGTTCCGGCTAATGATTGTCGACACACGCTCAATTCCATTTGCGTTGAGCTGGACGAAACGAGGGCCGTAGTTGTGGCATCCGATGGAATGCGGCTGGCTAAAGGAGAGATCCCTATCAGCAGTATTAGCGGTGATGTGCGGGGGCGTCAGCTGTTGATCCCTAAACAACAAGTGCAGCAGATAATTTCAATGACAAAATTGGGGTGTGAGCTGGTAGTTCTCTTTGATACTTCACGCCTTGCCATCATCTGTCCGGTATATGGTTGGAGGCTACAATTCAGCCTATTAGAAGGAAAGTACCCCAACTGGCAGCGTGTTATCCCGAGTCCCTCTGGTCATGGTTGGGCTGATCTAGGGGTAGATAGGGAATATTTCATTTCATGCCTTGAGAGAGCCAAGATTCTTGCTGATGGTCGCAAGCAAACTGTACGTTTCCAAGTTCAAGCTGGGGAGATCACTATCAGCTCGAAGAACGAAGGGAGCGACGAGGGGGCAACCGAGATCGTCCCCTGTAAGATGCCGTCAGGCTTAGACAGAGTATCGGCCATTTTCAATGTCGGTTATCTCGTCGATGCTCTGCGCGGATTGTCCGGCGCAATAGTCAATCTGACCATCGACACCTCGGAGCAGAATAGTGCGGTTCTCATGCGCTCTGAAACTGACATCACTGCATTGCAGGTGTTAGCCCAAGTAAAGGCTTGATGTTATCTAACAGCTTGATTATGTCGTTCTATTGGGGGGCAAGCTAATCGCTATGCCCCTTGCATCAGCCGGTATCGGGTTAACCTAAGTCCACTGAATCAAGAACCAGACCGGAGAAATATCCATGTTCCAGCCCCTGATTGAATGCCTTTCCACTCGCCTCGGGGTGAGTCAGTTCAACCTTCAAGTGTCCGGCTCGGCAGAGTTAACACAGGTGATCATCATCCCCGTTCTCTCGGCTCCTGCGGCCAATGTTACCGGGGCAGGCTATCAGGAGGGAGGACAAGCCTATCGTGCAGCCCTGACAACTCCGGTTATCGTTTCCGCACCTCTAAGTAACATTGATACTCGCTTAGCTGAGATCCTTGACGAGTATGCTCAAGCTCTCTCTGGGACATTGCGCCAGCCCAGCATCACTGAGCAATTGCAGAAAGCTGTATCTCAAGCGGCGGTCAAGGGAGTTGAGCCGAAGAAGAAAAAGGGGGAAGCCACAAAGCCAGTCACTGATGATGCTATTCCAGCAGGGGCAGGGGCAGGGGCAGGGGCAGGGGCAGGGGCAGGGGCAGGGGCAGGGGCAGGGGCAGGGGCAGGGGCAGTTCAGGAGAAGGTTGATACCCAAGCACTTTTTGACCAAGACATTTTGTCCTCTTTGGGTATCTAAGGGGAGTCCATATGCAAACCATCAACTTACTGCGTCGAACCTTTAAAATTGGCTCTGCTATCGTAGATGACCCTGTTCCTGGCCTGCCACTCGAAACGGCACAACAGATCCTATCAGCCACCTACCCACAGGTGCGCTGGACAACCTTGTACGAGACAGATGGCCTTCTGGTTGGGAATACATTGCAATACGAATTTCTAATACCCCCAGTTAAAACCAACGGTTAGATGTTGGAGGGGGGAGGGGATCAAAAACCGCCGCAAGGCGGTTTTATCATTTTGGTGCATAGATTTCAGTCGCCAGCTATCAGTCCTCTAGGGGTGGTTTGAGTGACCCATCACAGTTGATGGGGGGCTATCGTCGGTGAGCTGACAGCCGAAAAATACAGTGTATTTATGTTTCCAACTTGTTATTGATGGCGCAAGAGAGCAACAAAAATACACTGTATTTTTGGGAGCTTGAGCTGATCTTGCGTCTGAACAATCTAAGAGATACTGGCTGCATAGGAGGTGCCTTCATGCCGACTCATGATGAACTAGCCGCATGGCTGGATGTAATTGAGGCTGAACCAGAACAGCCGTTAGAGCCAGTTTCCGATCAAAATTACCTAGAAGCATTTGCCAAGGAGAAAATGAAATGGGTGCAGTTTGCTCAGAAAGTTGCGAGAGCACCAACCGAGCGGGATTTGCAATCCGGTTGGGCGTTCCGGCCTCGCTGACAGGGCAGGATCGCGCACGTTTGCAAGTACCCCCATCCTTGCGTCTGCGTGGGGCTGTGATACCAAGACCGGGGCTTTCGACTACAGATGGATTCCAATCATCTATTCACTCTCTGGGGGAAATTGCACCACTGTTGAAGTCTGTTGTTACGTTGGCTCACAAGAACGGATGGGGGGCCACGGAACTGACCTATTTGGTGGCAGCACAAACTCTAGCAGAGCGCCTGAGTCGTTTTGAGGATCTTGCGCATGTGGTATGCCAAGAGCTATCTACGCGAGCTGAGCGAGCAGGGGAGGCATGTGCCCGCGAACTGCGGGAGATACTGATAAACGTGGGTGGGGAAATATTGGCCGGAGAGTTTGACGATAGCTATTCAACGTGTAAGCAGATTCTTGATTTTAGTTTTGGCCTTGTTAACGACCGAAACGGTAATGAGTTCGGTCAGTCCAGCGAGCAATTAAGATTCCGGCTGTTTTCAGATCTAGAATTCATGGTATTTCCATCGTCAGTATCCAGCGACTACCTCGCAGCATTTCAAAACCTCATGTTCTCGCAACTCCCACTGGTAGGGTTCATCCCAAGCAATGCCTTCTTTGAATACACTCTCGACTGGATGACTGAGTGTTACGATCTTGAGTTACCCGAGACTTTGGAGGCCACCCAAATTCACGAGTTCATCGGCGTTCTGGAGCGGGCAGAAAGTGAATTATCCAAGATAGACTCAGCTCCCAGATTCGAAACAGAAGCCCCCGACTTTTTCGATAAACTCGCGCTTCTGGTCGGTGGCAAAGCAGAGGCAACATCTGTTCTTATGAAGGTAAATGATGCCAGTGATGAACTCGGTGGTGATGGATACTCAGCCATGTGGAGCTGTTTTGATTATTGCCATCAGAAAGCTGGCTGGGCTGAAATCGAGCAGTCAGTAAAGGAGATAACTGCTGAAGGGGGACTTGCGGCTGTGTTTGGCCGCTTGCGCGAGGTGGAAGATAACACCTCTCTGAGTGCCTTCCTATTGGGGGCTCAGACGATCATTGAAAGGGAAATGGCGACCTATAGGGTCTCGAAAGAGGTTTTCGACTACCAAGACGAGTCTGACATATCCATTGACTTTAAAATCCCCTTTGAGACAAAGGCACTTCCGCGCAGGGAGCTTGCAGATGATGCCTACAACACTCACAACGACTTTGCCATGAACGGGGATCTATGTACCTCTAGCGTTTGCGTCCACATCAATGATGATACTTTGATGGCCATGGAATCGTGGCAGCGAAGCATTGCAATTATGGCCGCTGTGTACGTCGCAGGAAACAACGTTAAAGAGGAAGCTGGTCATGCAAGTGGTCAGAAATAATACCTGTCAGAAGAAACAGACTTTACCCCGCCTTGCGCTCGTATTTTCCAGCTCTAGTGAGCAGATGGCAGACCTAACCGGCATTACACGACACGCCATCGTTGACGACAAACTCGGGTTAGGTGAACCCCTGTCAATGCAGACTATTCATGAGCTGTTGGCAGACCTCACAGGCTCTCTGGATCGCTCCCAGGGTAACACGAAGGGCAACTACCAATTCATCCCCTCTAACGTGCTACTCAGTAGCCCAAGCGCGATTACATGGTATCAGCCCTCGCGGGAAGGGATGTTATGGTTACAGGTGGGTGGTGAGCGTTGCGGTTTCAAGATCCTTTGGCCAGCTCTAGTGTTCAATGTCCAGAAAGGGTCGGCACGGCTATCTGTAGCCGCTTTGGACACCGACGAACGCCCTACACCCGAGAACCATGTCTACGATGTTCCTATGCCCAACTGCTACCACGGAGGAGGGTTTTGCCTTGGAAGTGCAACGTTGCCCCGAGAAATTGATTTCTCGACCTTGCCGGAGATTGAGGCTTGCATGTACGACGCACTTAAAACTCACAGTAACAACTCCCAAGCGGTAGCCGATGGCTCTACACCAACCGCGTTTTGGGTCGGGATGGACGTAGAGCGGAGAAAGACCGGCGTAATCCCAACAATAACTGCATCCCAGATGACGAGAATAGGCTATCTCGGTGATTGGATTGAACAGGTTGCATCACGATAAAGAAGGGGATAATTGCGAAAGTTGAGAAAAGGAGCAGGGCGATGAAGTGGAAAACCCCCATCGAGTATTTGTCTCAGGAAGTGGATGTTGTGCTAATTGGGTGTGGAGGGACTGGCAGTTTTGTCATGGGCGAGCTGTCAATGTTACATGATCTCTTGACCCGTCTTGGTCATCCCGGTATCAGTGTGACTGCCTATGATGGCTCTCCAGTTCGTGAAGCTAATTTAGGTCGCCAGAGGTTCCATGCGGCAGACCTGGGGCTCCCCAAAGCACAAGCCTTAGTCGATGCGGAGCGTTGCTATAACGGTTTCGCTTGGGAGGCTAGGGGAGACTATGAGGTGGGTCAGGAACTCCTTAATCGCCGCCGTCCAACCGTATTTATCACAGCAGTGGACAAGCCTAGTTTTCGTGTACAATTCGGGTCGAAGTTTGCAACATTGAGCAAATCAAACCGCCTCTGGATTGATGCTGGCAACGATAACAAGACGGGGCAGGTAGTTTTAGGGGGGGCTGGGTTGCCGACAGCCTACGACTTGTTTGCGGGGCAGTATGAGGTGATGGTGGATGACCTATCCAAGAGCTGCTCATCAGCGGAGGCCGTCGCCAAACAAGATTTCGGGGTTAACTCAACGGCTGCCCGGGTTGTGGGCCAACTCATGTGGAACATGTTCCGGCATGGCGGCCTTGATTCCCACGGAGCGTTTTTCGACGTTCACCGGTTATCAGTTGACCCCATGCCCATTGACGAAAAAGTGTGGTCATCATTCGGATACTCTCCGCAGAGTCTCTGAATTCCATGAACACAACAACAAATAAAAACCGCCTTCAGGCGGTTTTTATTTTCTGGCATGTTGGTGAAACCCTATTGATGCTGTTGCTCCCATGCCCAGCTTGATCCTCACATTTTGAGCATGGCAAGGAGATCGAACAGTTGCTGACTGGAGATCTCGTCTGGTAGGGTCAACTCGAAAGTATTACCCTTTTTTTGCTTCACCGCGATCCCGGCAATCACATTCACATTGGTACGCTTTTCCGGCTTTTCACCCGCAAGTTCTGTAGCTTGTGCGGCAATGTCGGCCAGTGCTTTCGGTGCTGAGGGGTATGGTTCTTTACCCTGGGCCCATAATATCAGGGCTTCAACTTGTCCCTTCGTGAGTAGCTTTAGGGTTCTGCGCAGATTCAGTATTGTTGGGCGTCCAGTGCCAGTTCCATCCGGTAGCAGTTCATAGAGTGGCAGCGGAATCTCAAGTGCCCACTGTGAAGCGCGGACTTCTGACTCATGCACCCCGAATAACGATGCTACCTTGAGTACATCCAGCCCTTCATCTTTCATCACCCGGGCATAATGCAGCCCTTTATCATAAAGCGAGTTGGGTCGAGTGAGGTTAGCAATTCGACTGAGCTCGCGTAGCTCAGCCATGCTCAGATCCTCTGTTTCGTCGGTGTAAGCTATGGGCAAGCCTTTTTCCGCCAACAACGCACAGTATCGGCGACGCTGACCGTCAAATATCCCGTACCTGGTATCTGCCCCTCGTACTGCCAACACCTCCATTACGACACCACCAGAGCGAACTGAGCCGATCAGGTCATCTACAGTATCTTCAGTCACTCCCGACTTGGAGCGAATGTTCGCTTCGTGGATGTAGGTTAGCTCCTCAACATGTGCAGAGGGGATATAGACAGACGTCAGCCGCACGAGGCGCCCGCTTTTCAGGCGTATAACCCGGAAAGCACCGGTCGAACGAATCTTACTGGCCAATGCTTCTTCTGCATCCTGAAATCCCCCAGCCACATCCTCAGGCATGCTGAACACACCGCTTGATATGGACTGCGCGGCTGCTGATGTAGCAATGTGGGCCGCTAGGCCTTCGCTCATTGGCGTGCGCTTTTTATTCATCAGTTTGCTACCTCAAGAATGTTAGAGAAAAACTCAGCCACAACGTTCTCCGCAACGTTCTGGGCGCGTCTGAGTGACCTGGTATCTCCTGCATAATGTTTCGGTTGGATGGTGAATACGGTGCGGCCATCTTCAGTGACAGAAGAGAATGGCCTCAGTTGCTCCATCCTGTTGACAAACAACTTCGCAGGTTCAAGGTTCTTGAGCATCATGTAGTTATCCAGATGCTGTGGATTGGTGCCGTCAAATTTACTGCCCAGAAGCCACACGGATGCGGGATCAAGGTTTGGGGAGGGAATGTTCGCCAACAACCCATGAATGGACTCGAGGAATTTCAAGCTCGAGTCAAACTCCAGCGGGTCGAGGCCAATAGCAACAAACAAGCTGTCACTCGCTTGCAAGGTGTTAATCAAGGCCGCATCAAGGTGAGGTCCCGCATCAAGTAAGATGAGGTCGTAGTGATCACGAATCGGATCTATGACATATTTTGTCAGCAATTCGGTCATGTTGATGCCGGTATCTGCGGCGTGTTGGTATGCCTGCAGTGAAAAGAATCCATCTGCAGTTCCCGCTGGCATGACAAATAGCCCATCGCTAGAAGTAGGCAGCATCCAGGACCTTACCGTTTCAGGTGTAGCCCTGGTGGCAATGGCTTCGATTGCAGAATGTTGTGGCTCTTTACCAAGCCCGGCGAATCCAAAAGCCACGGAAGTTGACCCCTGAGGATCCATGTCGATGACCGCTACCCGCAATTGATGGCGGATCAGGTTGCGATGATGAACCAAACCGGTCGCGATGGTGACAGTCGATGTGGTTTTGCCGACCCCTCCCTTGAGGTTGAGGCAAGCAACAACCTTGGCGAGAGTATCGGAGCCTAGAGTGGACTTGATCTCGGCAAACGAACGCTGACCTGCAGCCTTATAAATCGCCCGAACATCGGCATGAGAAAATGTGTGTGGTTGGAGTGCGTTTTTCTCTGCGGGTAGCCGGCTGAACTCTCGACCACCTTCCCGCAACACCTTGATAGCCCCTTCAACCCTGGCTCGAGTCATTTCAGGTAAACGTTGCACCTGGTACATTGTGTAAACCGCACTTTGATACCCGTCCTCAATGGAAGTGTCCCGGCGGTCTTGCTTCACATCGGCTATGTAACCCAACAGCATTCTTGCTTGGCCGCGGAGTTTTTCGAAGCCAACCAGGCGTTGCTGCCTTGCCAATACACTGCTCATTCAACAATCCCCCTCAATTCCATGTTTTTAGATTTTTGGATGATAATTCAGGAATTATGGGTTTGTCTATTTTTTGGCTCCAGGCGCAACTGAAGGCGCTAGTTCTTCCCTCAGCGATATCCGGCCAACCAAAGCTAAATGCACATCAGATAGCCGATCACATTCTTTCATCAGCGGCATGATTAATCGGCAGAAATAGCTGCATCAGCAAATCAGCATCGTGGCCAAACACGGTCATTTTTCGACCCACGGGTGATACAAAGCGACTACGACAGTAGTTCAAAGGCGCTACGCAGGTAGCTCAACGGTGATACGACTTGCATCAAATGTGATTCGTTTATGATGCAAAGCGTTGACAACGGGTAAGCGCAAAAATGAGCACAAATGCAACCTACCCTTGGCACTTAGACAGCATCTCTTAGCGAGGACCTTATGTTACCAAGCAGAAAAGGCGCATCGAAACTCGAGCCCTACACAGTCGAAATCCTGGAGCTGAGGGGAAAGCATTCGCTTGAGGTGATCCGTGAGTACCTAGAGGAGAAGTACAACATTGAGATAACAAGGTCTGCAATTAACGCCTTCGTAAAACGTCGACAGAAAGGATTGGCAAACCGTAATTCGATGCCACAAGCCCCTCTCGAACCCATTAAGGCTCCTGCCGCCGTACAGCGTAGCCATGTAGCCGAGCAACAACCTTCTTCCACAACCGATAAGGCGGAATCGCCGGCTGTTGTTGATGTGTGGGCTGGAAAGGTAACACTCTGAATATTAAGGAATAACATAATGAAAATCGTTGTAGTATCTAAAACAGGATTTGTGGGTAAAACCGTTCTGTCTGCCCACTGGTTGAAAACCATGATGCCCGCCGCACAGCTCTTCTCGATTGAGGATATGAACCAGGCAGCTGATGCACTTGGTGTTGACGTAACCACAATGAACGGTGGCCAATTCTCTAATCTGATGAATTGCATCATGGTAGAGGATGAAGCCATCATCGATGTGGGTATGAGCAACGTCCGGTTCTTCATCGATGGACTTCGCAAGTTCAGTAACTCTTGCCAAGAGTTCGACTACTACTTTGTCCCCCTCACACCGGAGAAGCGTTGCCAGGAAGAGGCGGCAGAAACCATCAACACACTGTTGGAAATTGGAGTAGATCCGGCTCGGATTCGCCCTATTTTCAACAAAATCCCGGCCACATTCTTCTCCTTCGAGCAGTTCTCGGGCTTCGTGTCATACATGAAGAAGCACACCAAAGTGGAAACTGACTTCAAGTGGGCAGTCGAAGAAAACCCTGCGTTTGAAATGCTCTCGCGTCAAGGGCTGAGCCTCGCTACTGTGGTTGCTGATACTCGGGATTATAAGGGTGAGGCGAAGGAGCTTGTTATGAAGGCGCGTGCCGAGGGGGGGGAGCTCGATACCGGCAAGATAGAAGAGCTTACTTCCATGCACACTCTTCGTATGTGCTGTATTCCACTCCTTGAAAAGCTCAACGTTGTCTGGAGAGATTTGCGTCTCAAGCGGGCTGCTTAATGACTCCCCCCGGACAACCGGAGGCCCTATCGCTGAAGGGGGGCGTGTTGCCGGCAGAACATTACCAGGCAATCTTTGCATCAATGCTTGGTGATGTGTACGAAGCGATTCAAGCAGCCAGCCGCCTGCAAGGGGAGGTGGAGCGTAACCATGAACTGTTTGGAAGGATTGAGTCGCTATTAAGGTGGCTGTCCCGCGAGAGGCAAGAGATCCATGATGCAGCAACACGCTTCGGGGTCATGCTAGGGCGACTAGATGAAGAGAATGAACGATTTATTCGTTTGCATCGTTCCACTCTCGATGCGATGAGGAGTGAACTCGAATTCATAGCTCGCTCTGAATTGAAGGTGAGGGAAAGTAAACTGAATGTCGTTTCATGCACCCCCTGGCTGATAGCCATAATCAGCTCTGGCATTACAGGGTACTTGCTTGGAATAATGGCGAAATGATTAGAAGGCCGCACAGTGATTGTGCGGCCTTATCCATCGCACTTATCGGCGGGGATCAGAATGTAAGGAGTACCACAGCATGGCCCAAGTTGAATGCCCATCTTGTAAGGGTAGAGGAAAGGAAGTGGTGTTTCTCAACCCCACTACAGAACAGCGAGGTAGTTTCTCGCTGGATACCTGCTCAATTTGCAAGGGGAGCGGAAAAACCACAGTAGAGATCGCCGATCAGCTCACAAAGCGCCAAAAAACATGGGACAAGATCCTGAATGGATAATAGAGAAAAATCGACATGGAAGCGCGGGTTCGAGAGATCAGCAAGTAAAGGGAAGTTTGTGATGGCCATGGATGATCTGAAAACGGGTGATGTGAGAATTTTTGCCAAGAGCGGCAATACCGTCCGCCTTATTGAGCGAGAAGGTGAGGGCTGGGTCGTGGAGCGGACAACCGGGGCATCAGCGGGAAAACAAATGTGGTGCCCGTCCCGCTCCCTGGTCAAGTCACTCGATTCTGAGTAAGAGGAAAAACGGGACCATGAGGGCACCAGATCACCCGCCCGCCGCCGCTGACCACCCAGGGCCCCGAGCTCAGCGGCGACCCGGGGCACCAGATCCCGGTGCCGGCCCGGGGGCCCACTGCGTACCGGCTCCGCCACCGGTGGCCACCCTGGTCGCCGAGCTCGGCGGTGACCCAGGGTACCAGATCCCGGCCCCGGCCCGAGGGCCCGGGGCCACCTGCAGAACCGGATCACCCACCCACCACCGTTAGCCACCATAGGCGCCAAGCTCATCGGAGACCCGGGGCACCGGATCTCGGCACCGACCCGCGGGCCCCCACTGCGCATCGGACCCGCTTCACCTCTCGGACCTCCCATAACACCGAACCCACTCCGGCCCGGGGGCCCACTGCGTACCGGCACAGCCATCGGCCAGCTGGACACCGTACCGCCACCGGTGGCCACCTTGGGCGCCGAGCTCGGCGGCGACCCGGGCTCCCTTACTCAGCATGCACACCGACAAAACCCCGCCACCACCCAGGCCCCTCCGCTCCCCGGCACCGGCCGGGGGCCCACCGGATCACCCACCCGGCGGCCGGCAGTGGCCACCCTGGGCCCCAAGCTCGTCGACGACCCAGGGCACCGGATCCCGGCGCCGGCCCGAAGGTCCACCTCCCCACCGGATCACCCACCCACCGCCGGTGGCCACCCTAGGCGCCGAACCCGCGGCGGCCCGGGGCCACCTGCAGCACCGGTTCACCTGCCCGGCCACCGGCAGTGGCCACCCTGGGCCCTGAGCTCGTCGGCGGCCCGAGGAGCACCGGATCACCCGCCCGGCCGCCGGCAATGGCCATTCTGGGCGCCGAGCTCGGCGGCGACCCGGGATCCCGTACTCAGCATGCACACCGACAAAACCCCACCACCACCCAGGCCCCTCCGCCCCCCGGCG
>NZ_JAPCJD010000023.1:0-64548 GCF_027707845.1 Aeromonas sp. QDB14
GAACCGGTCTTGACAGTGAATGTGAAAAGAGTGTTTACCGAGATCAATACCAATAAGCGCAACGTTTTCCATGATGGTCTCTCCTGAAAGAAAAACACCCTGTCAGCGTACCGCTCACAGGGTGGGGGTGACCATCTCATTAGACCCGCACGAGCGCGGGTCATATCAGCATATCAGGCATCCGGCTGGCCGAGCATGGCCTTGAGGTGCTCTTCCAGGCTGGGTTCGGGGGCCTTGAGGGTTGAGAGGAACAACTGCTCTATGCCTACCCTGTCCTGGCTCTTCACGATGAACACCAGCCGGGACTGGGCCTTGCCTTCGGGCCACTCCCCCAGCGCCTGCAACGGATAGAGCTGGCCGTGCACGCCGTGGATCACCACGGGCTGGCTCTCCCCTTCCAGTTGCAATATCCCCTTGAGACGCAGCAGGGCATCACCGTATTGCGCCTGCACCGCATCGATGGCGGCCAGCAGGCGGGAGGGCTTGAGCGGCTCGCCGATGCGCAGGGAGAAACTTTCGATATTGCCGTGCTCGAAGCGGGTGGGCGCGGCCGTCCCCACCTTGGCGGCAAACGGCGTCATCTTCGGCTGCATGGGCGAAGCCAGCCCCTGTTTCGGGGATTCGGTACGCAGCCAGGCCAGCAACTGGCGCACGTCGCGCCCCGCTGCCTCGTTGTAGGCGCCGAGTTTCTCCAGCACCGCAGGTGAGAGCACCCCATTGCTGACCCGCTGGATGGGGGCTGCCGGATTGAGGGCCGCCAGTTGGGCTTCCACCCGAGCAAGGGTCTCTTCATCCACCAGATCGCCCTTGCTCACCACCAGCAGATCCGCCAGCGCCACCTGTTTGACCGCCTCATATTGAGCGGCCAGCTGCTGCTCGATATGACCGGCATCCACCACGGTGACGGTGCCGTCGAAGCGGTAGCGCTGGGCGATAAAGCCCTCTTCCCTCAACGTGAACAGCACGGGGGCCGGATCGGCCAGACCAGTGGTTTCGATGATCAGCCGTTTGAAGGGTTTGATTTTGCGCTGGATGGCCTTCATGAAAAGCCCCTGCAGCGCCTCCACCAGGGAGCCCTGCACCGAGCAGCAGATGCAGCCGGAATCGAGCAGCACCACCTGCTCGTCCACCTGCTGTACCAGATGGTGATCCAGCCCCACGGAGCCGAACTCGTTGATGAGCACGGCGCACTCCCCGAGCTCGGGCTGCTTGACCCAGTGGTTGAGCAAGGTGGTCTTGCCGCTGCCGAGAAAACCGGTCAGCAGGGTCACGGGGATGCGGGTGTCTTGCATGTCTGTCATCGGGTTGCCCCCCCTCTGATCGGCAGGAGGATGAGTAAGCGAGTGTCTTGCATATCGGTCATGTCAGATCCTTACCGGTTGGCGAACAGGTCGCCGAGCCAGCTGTTTTCGAAACGGCCATGGGGGTCAAGCTCCCGCTTCAGGGCCAGGAAGTCGTGCCAGCGCGGCAACAGGGCCGGGAAGTCGTAGAGGTCCATCGCCAGGTGCTTGCCGAAATGGGGAATACCGCCGAGCGGCACCAGCAGTTGCTGCAACTCGCGCATCTGCTCCATGGAGCCCCCGACGAAGGTCCCGTCTGCCGCCAGATAGACCAGAAAACCTATCCAGCACACCGACTTGTCATGGGCGGCACTGAGCCAGGCCACGGAGGGACCGGTGCAGCGCAGGATGAAGGGGTAGTGCAGCACGCCGGGGTTCGCCTCCTGCCATGCCTGCAGGACTGCAAGGGCCTCCCCCATGCGTTCGAGGGGCACGGCCACCTCGCAGTTGATCTGGGGCGCCGGGATCCCCTTGCAGAGGATCTGGTAGACGTTGCCCACCAGATCCGAGGCGTCCTTGAAGCGGCGCACCGTCTCGAAGTGCTCGCCTGCCCTGGCCTCGTCCTTGGTGTCTCTGGCCATCTTCTGCAGGGTCGCGTCTATGGTGGCATTGAGCGCCAGGTTCATGCGCTCGTCCATGTCTCCCTCCAGCACCAGCGGCTCGCTGCCCCCGGCCCGGTAGCGGGCCACCTCGTCATCGGAGGCGGGATCCACCAGCCAGATGTGGCTCTCGCCGGTCCAGGCGAACCACCAGCTCTTCACGAAGGCGTGCTCCCGGTTGAGGCGCTCGTTGTGTTCCAGCAGGAAGGGGTAGTCGGTGGTGAACTTGGTGCAGCGCATGATGCGGTTGGGCACAGTGTTGAGGGTCACATCCAGCAGGATGCCGAGCATCCCCATGCCCATCACGAAGGCGCCGAAGCGCGGATCGGTGCGATCCACACGGATGATGTCGCCGCTCGCCAGCATCACGGTCAGGGCAGCCACCGCATCGCACAGGGCGGACTGGTGCAATCCCTGCCCATGGGTGCCGGTGCTGAGCGCACCGCCCAGGGTCTGGATGCCGATGACGCCGGGGGACGCCGGCAGCATGCGATCCATGGCGATGAGGTCGGCATAGACGGTATCAAGCGGCGTCCCCGCCAGGTAGGTCACCGTATCGGTAGTCTTGTCCAGCTGGCCGCGCAGGTGGTGCAGGTCCACCAGCAGCGCCTGGCTGCCTTCGGCGTAGACGCTGTGGATGGGTTCGAAAGAGAGGCCGGAGCCGATGAGCCGCAGCTTGCGCTCGGGATATTCCCGCAGCAGTTGCTGCAGCTCGTCACGGGTCGTCGGGCGCCATACCTGATCAAGGGCGCCGAGGGGGTTGGTTCTGGACCAGTTGAACAGCACCTCCCGATTGCCAATCGCCTTGATGCTGTGAAATGCCTGGAACCTGACCGTCATACCGCGCCTCATCTGACTTCAAAATGAGCGCCAATTCTACCGAAAAGTGGCTGCCAAGGCATGAAAAACAAGACCCTACAGTCGGGGGTGGATAGGGGGAGCGCCCCTCCCCGCCTCAGCGCGTCTGCTGGGTCAATGCCAGCAACATGCCGAATCCCACCAGCAGGCCCCCGAATACCCGATCGATCCAGTGGCGTACCGCCAGCAGTCGGTCGCGCACCGCAGGGGTAGAGAAGAAGAGCGCCACCGCACCAAACCAGAGGGCGTGCGCCAGCGCGATGAAGGCGCCATAGCCGATCTGGACCGCCAGCGGCGTCTGCGGCTGCACCACCTGCATGAAGAGGCTGACGATGAAGATGGTCGTCTTGGGATTGAGCACATTGGTCAGAAATCCGGTGCGCAGCGCACCCAGACTGGAGAGGGCAGGCTGACAGATGCTCTCTGCATCGGCAGCCGGCCTGGCCCGCAGCATCTTGATGCCGAGGAAGATGAGATAGGCGGCCCCTGCCAGCTTGATGAGGTTGAACAGCCAGAGGGATTGCTGGATCAGCAGGCCCACCCCCAGCAGGGTGTAGGTCACGTGCACGCAGACCCCGGCCGCGATGCCGATCGCCGTCAGCACGCCGGTGCGGCGCGAGAGCAGCAGGCTGTTGCGCGACACCATGGCAAAATCGGGCCCGGGGCTGATGACGGCAAAGAGAGTAATGGCGACAACGGCTAACAGTTCAGTCATGAAAAGAGTCCTGATTAGAGGGGATATCGGCTATTTTATTTGCCAATAACACCAATAACGAACGATGATTTCTGACATGAATGGTGAAAAAAACTCACAAAAAGCCCTCTCACTTCCCTCCCTTACCGCCCTGCGCTGTTTCGAGGTGGCTGCCCGCACCGAGCATTTCGGCCGCGCCGCCGACGAACTGCATCTCACCCATGGCGCCATCAGCCGGGCGGTACGTCTGCTCGAGGAGGATCTGGGGGTCATGCTGTTCGAGCGGCGCCAGCGCCGGGTCTTTCTGACCGACGCGGGTGAACGGTTCTATCAGGCGGTCAGAGAGGGGCTAGGCAGCATCCGCCAGACGGCGCAGGCCCTGCGCCAGCAGAGCCGCCCCCAATCACTGGTGCTCTCCTGCGAACCCACCCTCCTGATGCGCTGGCTGATCCCGCGCTGGCCCGCCTTCCAGGCTCTGCACCCGGAGCTGGACGTACACCTGATGGCGGGCGGCGGCGCCCTCAGCTTTGGCAGCGGCATCGATCTCGCCATCCGGCGCAACGACTTTCACTGGCCTGCCGAGCTCTACAACCAGTTGCTGTTCGAAGAGCGGACCGGCCCTGTCTGCCCGCCGGGCAAGGTGGCGCACTTCTTTGAATCCAGGGGGGATGTGCAGGCCCTCAGGCCAACGGCACCCCGTCTGCACACCAAGACCCGTCCGGGCGCCTGGCTGGAGTGGCAGCAGCACGCAGGCATGTCCGCCGACGAGGAGGTGCCGGGTCAGACCTTCGAACACTTCTATTTCAGCCTGCAGGCGGCAGTCGCCGGGCTGGGAGTCGCCATCGGCCCTTACCGGCAGGTGTGCGACGATATCGAGGCCGGTCTGCTGGTGGCACCGCTCGGCTTCGTCCCCGACGGCACCGGCTATCACCTGCTCGCCCCCGCCCCTCCCGAACCCGGCAGCCCCCACGACATCCTGGTGAACTGGCTGCACAGCCTGGTGGGCCCGGCCTAGCCCTGGGCGGTGCGCCCGGCAGCGACCTGTATCTCTCCCGCCGTCAGCTCCCGGCAGAACTGGCGTATCGGCATGGGGCGGGCAAACAGGTATCCCTGCAGATACTGGACCCCCTTGCCTCTCAGATAGGCGGCCTGCTGCTCCGTCTCCACCCCTTCGGCCACCAGGGACAACCCCAGCCGTCCCCCAAGGTCGATGACGTTGTCCACGATGTGCTCGGAGAGGGACTCCGTCCCGATACGGCCGATGAAGGAGCGGTCGATCTTGAGATAGTCCACGTGGAATTGCTGCAGATAGATGAGGCTGGAGTGGCCGGTGCCAAAATCATCGATGGCGAGCTGCACTCCCATCTCGTCGAGCTGGCGAAACAGGGAGAGGGTCTGCGGGCTGGTCACCAGCAGCTCCCGCTCCGTGAGCTCCAGCACCAGCACCACCCGTCCCGGCACGAAGTGGCCGAGGAAGTCGCGGCACTCCGCCACCAGGGAGAGGTCCCGGCAGTGGATGGCACTGATGTTGAAGCTGATGTGAAATGCCTCGGGCAACTGCTCCTGCACCGGGTGGAGTGTCTTGGCCACCGTCTTCATCAGGTTGACCGTCATGGGCACGATCAGGCCAGACTCTTCCGCCTGGGGGATGAAGAGATCGGGGCGGATCAGCCCCTCGGTGGCATGTTGCCAGCGCATCAGTACCTCGGCTCCCACCATCTTGCCGCCCTTGCTGGCGATCAGCGGTTGCAGATAGGGGACAAATTCCCTGGCTCGCAGCCCGCGTCTCAGCTCGTCCGTCAGGGCCCCAGGCCGCCCAAGCAGCCACCACACCAGCAGTGAGAGCACCAGCGAACTGGCTCCCAGCCAGATCAGTTGCAGATGGCGAGCCTCCCACAGGGCACGCCAGTAGATCGGCATGGCATAACCGGCGTGGATGGTGAAGGGGTAACGCTGGGAGGCGAGTATCAGGGCAAACTTGCTGTGCAGTTTCGGCGGATCGCTTTGGAAGTGGCCGGACTCATCGAGCCAGGCGGACCCCACCTGCAAGAACAGCTCGCTGGGATCGCTGCTCAGGGTGAGCATGAAACTGAGCTGGCTGCTGTCAATGGCGCTCAGTGCCGCATCACGCCCCCGCTCCTGACGCACCACCAGCAAGGGGTGATTCTTGCGCACCAGGTTGCCGCTCATCAGCAGCAACTTGCGATCCGTGTAGCGGGAGCCGTCATCCACTTCCCTGGCAGGCCCGAACAGCGAGGTGCAGTTGATGATCCCCTGTCGCACCAGATTGATGGAGCGCAGGAACGGCTCCAGCGCCACTCGCTTGCGCAGCAGCAGCAGGTTGTCGCTGCAAGGTCGACCGGCCAGCGGCAATACCTCGAGGTTGGCCCGTTCGGCCTGATCCAGCATGCGCTCCAGCAAGGTTCTGGCCTTGCTGGCTGACGCGCTGGCATCGTTCTTCAGCTCCTGTTCGTAGCTGTCGTGCACTATCCACCCTCCCACCACCAGGGGCAGGGCCAACATCAGCAGGGCACAACCAAGGCGCCACTTCATGCGGGCCAGATCAATCCGGAACAGAAACATAGCAACCACGCCGCAATGCGCGGGCCCGCTTCGCAGGTACCGCGGTATAAAAATGCCCACCAGGAAACGGTGGGGCCATCATGGCCAGACAACGAAAGCGCAACGCGCGTACCAGGCAAATCGACGACGCCGTTGCTGGGCATGGCGGGTCATTATCGCGCAGCCCCCTGAAATGGAAAATGCCGCGTCGAGACGCGGCATTGTTATTTTCAGTGGTCAGACCGGCGAGTCTCAGACCGCTTGCTGCAGGATCACCGCATCGGCCTTCTTGGTGTAGGAGGCGATCTCGTTGAAGTTGAGGTAGCGATAGGTGTCGGCCGCAGTGGCGTCCAGGGTCTTGGCGTACTGCAGATACTCTTCCACGGTCGGGATCTTGCCGATGATGGCGGCAACCGCAGCCAGCTCGGCAGAGGCCAGATAGACGTTGGCACCCTTGCCCAGGCGGTTCGGGAAGTTGCGGGTGGAGGTGGAGACCACGGAGGCCCCTTCCGCTACCCGCGCCTGGTTGCCCATGCACAGGGAGCAGCCCGGAATCTCGATGCGGGCACCGACGCGACCAAAGATGCCGTAATAGCCCTCTTCGGTCAGCTGATCCTTGTCCATCTTGGTGGGCGGCGCGATCCACATGCGGGTCGGCAGCTCGCCCTGGTACTTCTCGAGCAGTTTGCCGGCGGCGCGGAAGTGGCCGATGTTGGTCATGCAGGAACCGATGAACACCTCGTCGATCTTGTCACCCGCCACGTCGCTCAGCAGACGGGCATCGTCCGGATCGTTCGGCGCGCACAGGATCGGCTCCTTGATGGTGGCCAGATCGATCTCGATGATTTCGGCGTACTCGGCGTCCTTGTCCGCTTCCATCAGTACCGGGTTGGCCAGCCACTCTTCCATCCCCTTGATGCGGCGGGTGATGGTGCGCACGTCGCCGTAGCCTTCGGAGAGCATCCACTTCAGCATCACGATGTTGGACTTCAGATACTCGATGATCGGCTCTTTATCCAGCTTGATGGTGCAACCAGCGGCAGAGCGCTCGGCGCTGGCGTCCGCCAGTTCGAACGCCTGCTCCACTTTCAGGGTCGGCAGACCTTCGATCTCGAGGATGCGGCCGGAGAAGATGTTCTTCTTGCCCGCTTTCTCGACGGTCAGCAGCCCTTTCTGGATGGCGGCGTAGGGGATGGCATGGACCAGGTCACGCAGGGTGATGCCCGGCTGCAGCTCGCCCTTGAAGCGCACCAGCACGGATTCCGGCATGTCCAGCGGCATCACGCCGGTGGCGGCGGCGAAGGCCACCAGACCAGAGCCAGCCGGGAAGGAGATACCGATGGGGAAACGGGTGTGGGAGTCACCACCGGTACCCACGGTATCCGGCAGCAGCATGCGGTTCAGCCAGGAGTGGATGACGCCGTCGCCCGGACGCAGAGAAACACCGCCGCGGTTCATGATGAAGTCCGGCAGGGTGTGGTGGGTCTGCACGTCGATGGGCTTGGGATAGGCCGCGGTGTGGCAGAAGGACTGCATGGTCAGATCGGCGGAGAAGCCGAGGCAGGCCAGGTCTTTCAGCTCGTCGCGGGTCATCGGGCCCGTGGTGTCCTGGGAGCCGACCGTGGTCATCTTGGGCTCGCAGTAGGTGCCGGGGCGAATGCCCTTCACGCCGCACGCCTTGCCCACCATCTTCTGGGCCAGGGTAAAGCCCTTGCCGGTATCGGCCACCGGCTGCGGACGACGGAACACGGTGGAGAACGGCAGACCCAGCGCCTCGCGGGCCTTGTCGGTCAGGCCGCGGCCGATGATCAGCGGAATGCGGCCACCGGCGCGCACTTCGTCGATCAGCACGTCGGTTTTCAGTTCAAACTGCGCCAGCACCTGGTCGGTACCGTGCTTGCAGATCTTGCCGGCAAACGGGTAGATGTCGATCACATCACCCATTTCCAGCTTGGAGACGTCCACTTCGATGGGCAGAGCGCCGGCATCTTCCATGGTGTTGAAGAAGATCGGGGCAATCTTGCCGCCGAGGCAGACACCGCCGGCGCGCTTGTTCGGCACGTGCGGAATGTCGTCGCCCATGAACCAGAGCACAGAGTTGGTAGCGGATTTGCGGGAAGAACCGGTACCGACCACGTCACCCACGTAAGCCAGCGGGAAACCCTTCTCTTTCAGGGAATCAATGGTCTTGATGGGACCGATGACGCCATCCTTGTCCGGGGTGATGCCGGGACGGGCGTTCTTCAGCATCGCCAGGGCGTGCAGCGGAATGTCCGGGCGGGACCAGGCGTCCGGCGCCGGCGACAGATCGTCGGTGTTGGTTTCGCCGGTCACCTTGAACACGGTGACGGTGATCTTCTCGGCCAGGGCCGGGCGGTTCAGGAACCACTCGGCGTCAGCCCAGGATTGCAGTACCTGTTTGGCGTGGGCATTGCCCGCCTTGGCCTTCTCTTCCACGTCGTGGAAGGAGTCGAACATCAGCAGGGTGTGGGAGAGGCCCTTGGCGGCAAGAGGAGCCAGGGTCGCATCGTCCAGCAGGTCGATCAGCGGCTGAATGTTGTAACCACCCTGCATGGTACCGAGCAGCTCGACGGCTTCGGCGGCAGTCAGGATGGGGGAATGGGCCTCGCCCTTGGCGACGGCGGTGAGGAAGCCGGCTTTCACATAGGCCGCTTCATCAACACCCGGGGGAATGCGGGAGGACAACAGTTCTTTCAGAAAGTCCTGTTCGCCGGCGGGCGGATTCTTGATCAGCTCAACCAGGGCGGCGACCTGCTCTGCGTCCAGAGGTTTGGCAACCACGCCTTCGGCGGCACGTTCTGCGACGTGTTTACGGTATGTTTCAAGCACGACTAATTCCTCTTTGGTCTTTTTTTTGGGGTTCGCCCAAGCTCGCGGCGATCGTCCTTGCGGGACACCCGTAGGGTGCCCCCCACTATATAAGTTTTAACGACTAATTAAAATCCAAACCCTGTGCAGTTATTCATCAAACCAGCATAACCATATAAACCCATTAGGTTTTTTTAGAGTGACAAGCCGCCCACCCAAGGTGAGTTAACAAAAAGGCAGCATTTCGCCCTTATTGGAACGTAGTGCCCAATTGCAGATAGAACATGTCGTGCCCCCCCTCCGCCACGCCATAGCCGAGGAAGATGGGACCGAGGAAACTCTCCACCCCCATATAGAGAGAACCCGAGGTATAGGAGGATTCGATGCTGATGTCCTCTCCCTTGTCCCAGACCCCCCCTTGCTCGAGGGAGCCCCCGAGGAACAGGGGCGCCTTGAAGGCACCGAAGTCGTTGTCCGCCACCCGGTAGATGTAGCGCAATCCGCCGAACAGGCTGTATCGACCGCTCAACTGGTAATGCTGGAAGCCGGACATGCGGAACAGCCCCCCCAGATCCTGCACGAACAGCGGTACCGTCTCCTGGGAGCTTGAGCCGCCCCCTTCCAGCATCAGGTTGAGGCTGTGCCTGTCCCAGGACCAGGGCTTGATCATCACCAGCCGGTAATTCACCCCCTCGGCCTGCTCGGAGGGGCCGTCCGAGGGGTCGAGATCGACGTAGGAGTAGCCCCCCTTGATGTCCCAGTAGACCCCCTGATAGGGGAAGTAGCGGCTGTCGAGGGTGTCGTGCTCGAAGCGGATGTAGGGTCCCCAGGCGGAGGCATCGGCATCCGCGTTGGTGAGGTTCTGGATCTCCACGCTGCCGATCTTGCCCTCCAGCCCAAGGGAGAAGCGACTCCAGGGCTGGCGATTCCAGCCGACGGCGAGATCCACGCTGGTGAAGCTGTACTCGGAGTCCAGATAGCTGACCCCGGACGAGGACCTGCTCTCTTCCGGGAAGAAGACGCGTCGCTGGGTCTTGTCGTAGGCCAGGCTCGTCTCGCCGAAGTAGGTCTGGGAGGGCTCCAGCGGGGTGTAGAAGTCGGTCTTGAGGTGCTTGGCGGTCCCGAGGGACGCCTCGGTCAGCCACTCGCCTCCCCAGTCGTTGACGTTGGTCAGGGTGTAGGACATGCCGACGTTGTAGTTGGAGCTGCTCTCGAAGTCATCGGAGAAACCGAGCTGGAAGTTGAGATAACCCGGCCCCCAGTTCTTCTCGCTGGCGTCCACCACCAGCACGTTCTCCCCGTCCCGCTCCTCCACCTCGTAGGTGATGCGATCGAACGACTCCAGGGCGTAGAGACGACGGATCCCCGCCTCCAGGCTCTCGTAGGTCTGCACCTTGTCCGGACGCACGTTCAGCATGGCCCGCACCGTGTCGTCGGAGAGGCGCGACTTGTTGATGATCTCCACCTTGTCGATGTAGTAGGCGGGCTGGCCGCTGCGCTCGGCGCGCCGGCTCAGCTTGCCGTTGCGATAGTCGGCGTAGGCGACGGGCGAGAGAGAGAGCGCATCGAGCCGGGCCGCAGCACTGTTGGCGACCGCCTCCCCGATCTTGATCCCCTCCGGCATCAGGGCGAAGTCGGCGATCCCCATGTTGCCGAACTCGGGGGTCAGCAGGATGTCCCTGGGGCCCAGCAGCGCCTTCTGCTTTTCGGTCCCCACCTGGGTCATGTAGGTGGTGAGCTGATCGATCATGGCCAATCCCGACTTGAGGGACTCCCGGGTACGCAGCTTGGCGCTGATGTCCACCGCGATCACCACGTCGGCCCCCATGGCCTTGGCCACGTCCACCGGCATGTTGTTGACCGTGCCACCATCGGCCAGGATGCGGCCGTCCCAGTCCACCGGCTTGAGGGCACCGGGAATGGACATGGAGGCCTGCATCGCCTTGGCGAGGCTGCCGTGATCCAGCACGAAGGGGGTCACCGTCTCCATGTCGGTCGCCACCGCGCGATAGGGGATAGGCAGGTTGTCGAAGCTCTTTTGCGCCGGCAGGTTGGAGGTGGCGTGGCGCAGCAGGCTGGCCATGGACTGTCCCTGGAAGAAGCCGTCCGGCAGCTGGGTCTGGTCACCGTTGACCCCGATGTCGGTGCGCAGCTGGTACTTCTCGGTCTGCTGCTTCTTGCGCAGGGAGAGCTCGTCGCGCCCCACCTTGTCCTGATAGCCCTTGTTCCAGTCGATGGCCAGCGTCGTGCGCTCCACCTCCTCGGCGCTGAGCCCCATGGCATACATGCCCGCCACATAGGAGCCCATGCTGGTCCCGACGATGATGTCCACCGGGATGTGCTTTGCCTCCAGCACCTTGAGCACCCCGATATGGGCCGACCCCTTGGCACCGCCGCCGCTCAGTACCAGGGCGATCCTCGGACGCTCCATCTTGGTTGCCCCCGGGTTTCTGGCCGAAGGCGCGGGATCATTGGCTCCGGCCGCCGCCATGAACGGCAGGGTCGCCAGCAGGAGCACGAGCAGGTGGGTCCATCCCCGATGAAAGATGCGCATATGAGAGTCCATAAATCCGGTGCGAGTCGAGCGGGCAGGCCGCCAGTCAGGTGCAGCCTACTATAAGTGCAAGCACTTTAACCGCAAGCCGGGGTGCTGGCGAGGGGTCGCCCCGCTTGCGACGATGTCTTGGCAAAATCGGGCGCCAATCCAGCCCAATCCGGGCGTGAGCGCAAACGTTAATCGACAATAAAGGCCCCCGCCGCCTCAAGAGCGCGCCAAATCAGCCGCTATTATGAGTTCAACCCTGGTTCACACTTCGGAGTCACCCTTATGTTCGCAAGCCTGACACTGAAACAGAAAATTCTGGCCACCGTCATCCTCGCCGTGGCCCTCTCCTGCCTGCTGGTGGGCTATTTCAGCCAGCGTTCTGCCCAGCAGCTGATCGAGGACCGCATGTTCGAGCAGGAGCTGCCCAACCTGACCCAGCGCATCGGCAAGGAGATCGAAAAGGATCTCACCTCGGTCGCCAATGCCGCCAGACAGCTTGCCAACGACCGCTTCGTGCTGGACTGGGTCGAGCGCGGCATGCCCAAGGAGCAGGAGTCCATCCTCATCAACCAGCTCAAGGACATGACGAGCCAGTATGGTCTGGTCACCGCCTCCTTCGCCGATCGCCAGAGTGCCGCCTACTACAACCAGGACGGTTTTCTGCGCATTCTTAATCACGAGCAGGACAACTGGTTCTATGACTACACCAAGAGCCGCCAGGATCTGATGCTCAGCATCTTTCGGGAAAGCAACGGCGAGGTGAAACTGTTCGTCAACTTCCAGCAACTCGACGGACGCGGCCTCGCCGGCCTCGCCAAATCCCTCGACAGCATGGTCAGCATGCTCGCCAACTTCCGCATCGACGACAGCGGCTTCGTCTTCATGACAGACGGCAGCGGCAAGGTGAAGCTGCACCCCGACGCCGCCCGCATCGATCGGGACAACCTGACCCAGCTGGCCAGCGGCAGTAGCACCAACCTGCTCAACAAGCAGCCCTTTTCCGCCACCCATGCCGAGGTCGACGGCCAGCCCGTGATCCTGGCCAGCAGCTACATCCCCCTGCTCGACTGGTATCTGGTGGCCCAGGTGCCGGAGGCCGAGATTTATGCCGAACTGGACAGAGCGCGCCTGCACATGGTGCTGGTCAGCCTGGCCATCGCCGTCGGCATGGGGTTGCTCGGCGTTCTCCTGGCGGGTTCCGTGAGCCGCCCCCTCAACGAACTGGCCCGCCTGTTCCGCGAACTCGGCAGCGGTGATGGCGACCTCACCCATCGCCTCAAGGTCGATAGCCGTGACGAACTGGCCCAGGTGGCGACCGGCTTCAACAACTTTGTCGCCAAGATCCACGGCTCCATCGAACAGGTGGCGAGCAACTCCCGCCAGCTCGCCGCCACCGCCAACGAGGTGGCCGCCAAGGCCCAGCTCACCCAGCACAACTGCACCGCCCAGCGGGATCGCACCGTCCAGGTCGCCACCGCCATCCACGAGATGGGAGCCACCGTCAGCGAGATCGCCGGCAATGCGTCTCTCGCCGCCGACGTCGCCAAGCAGGCCAACGAGCAGGCCGATGCGGGGGCCCAGGTCGTCGCACAGGCTCGTCACGGCATCGTCGGCCTCTCCGGTGAAATCGAACAGGTCGCCGGGGTCATCGAGTCACTGGCGAGCCAGACCGACTCCATCGGCAGCATCCTCGACACCATCCGCAGCATCTCGGAGCAGACCAACCTGCTGGCCCTCAACGCCGCCATCGAGGCCGCCCGTGCCGGCGAGCAGGGCCGTGGCTTCGCCGTGGTGGCCGACGAGGTGCGCAACCTCGCCAGCCGCTCCGCCGCTTCCACCGCCGAGATCCAGGGCATGATCAACAGCCTCCAGGAGCAGAGCGCCCGCGCCGTCAGCGCCATGGCCCAGGGCCGCAACCAGAGCCTGCGGGTGGTGACCCAGGCCGACGAGGCCAACGGCGCCCTCGACCAGATCACCGGGCACATCACCCAGATCAGCGACATGAACATCCAGGTCGCCACCGCCACCGAAGAGCAGTCCAGCGTGGTCGGGGAGATCAACCGCAACGTGGAAGACATCAACCAGCTCACCATGGAGACCGCCGATATCGCCCACCAGTTGACCGAGTCCAGCCGCAGCCTGCAACAGCTCTCCGGCGAGCTCGACAAGCTGGTCGGCAACTTCCGGTTATAAGATGAAAGGGCGCTGCGGCGCCCTTTTTTCAACGGGTCGACAGGGAATACCGACCCCCATGACGGCGAACCGTCATGACAAGCCGCTGCAGTAGCGACACAGCAACACACCAAGGAGTCAACATGCTGGCAGGCAACCTCACCATCAAAACCCAACTGATCCTGGCCGTCACCGTGCCCTGTCTCGCCCTGCTGCTGGTTGGCGCCGCCAGTCTGCGCAGCATGGACAACATCAGGCAGCAGGCCGAAGAGCTGTTCCAGAATACCGCCACCCCCATGCGGGCCATGGCGGAAGTGGCCTCCCGCATCCCGCGCATGCGCGTCGGCATCGACATGATGCTGCTGCAGGACACCTCCCTGCGCGACGAAAAGGGGGTGCTGACCCGGGTCAAGGAGACCCGCGAGGAAGACATTCCCGAGATGCGCCAGGCCATGGAGCAGGCCGTCAAGGCCCAGGTCGATCCCGACGCCCGGGCCAGGGCCCAGACCCTGCTCGATCAATTCACCCGGGTGGAGCGGGAGGAGCTGACCCCCATGTTGCAGGCGCTCTCTGACAACAAGATGGACGAGGCACGCGCCATCTACCGGGATCGCTACAGCCAGAGCTACGGAGTCATGCGCAAGGGCGCCAATGAGCTGCTCGACGGGTTGATAGGTCAGGCCCAGCATCGCAACGACCTGAGCGAAAACAGCTATGACAGCGGTCGTACCCAGATGATCGCCATCATCGTCATCGCCATCGCCATCGCCATCTCGCTGCTCGTCTCGACCCTCATCCTCATCGGGCTGCGCCGCCGGGTCTCCTTCCTGCAATCCCATATTGGCGAGGTGGCCCGCCACCTCGCCCTCGACAGCCGCGCCAGTCTCACCGGCAAGGACGAGCTGGCCGAGATTGCCCACAGCTTCAACCAGTTCGTGACCCGGATCCACGGTGCCATCGTGCAGGTGGCGAGCAACTCCCGCCAGGTGGCAGCCACCGCCAGCGAGGTGGCTGCCAAGGCCCAGCTCACCCAGCACAACTGCACCGCCCAGCGGGATCGCACCGTCCAGGTCGCCACCGCCATCCACGAGATGGGGGCCACCGTCACCGAGATCGCCGGCAATGCGTCTCTCGCCGCCGACGTCGCCAAGCAGGCCAACGAGCAGGCCGATGCGGGGGCCCAGGTCGTCGCCCAGGCTCGTCACGGCATCGTCGGCCTCTCCGGTGAAATCGAACAGGTGGCCGGGGTCATCGAGTCCCTGGCGAGCCAGACCGACTCCATCGGCAGCATCCTCGACACCATCCGCAGCATCTCGGAGCAGACCAACCTGCTGGCCCTCAACGCCGCCATCGAGGCCGCCCGGGCCGGCGAGCAGGGCCGTGGCTTCGCCGTGGTGGCCGACGAGGTGCGCAACCTCGCCAGCCGCTCCGCCGCCTCCACCGCCGAGATCCAGGGCATGATCAACAGCCTCCAGGAGCAGAGCGCCCGCGCCGTCAGCGCCATGGCCCAGGGCCGCAACCAGAGCCTGCGGGTGGTGACCCAGGCCGACGAGGCCAACGGCGCCCTCGACCAGATCACCGGACACATCACCCAGATCAGCGACATGAACATCCAGGTCGCCACCGCCACCGAAGAGCAGTCGAGCGTGGTGGGGGAGCTCAACCGCAACGTGGAGGACATCAACCAGCTCACCATGGAGACCGCCGATATCGCTCATCACCTGACCGAGTCAAGCCGCAACCTGCAGCACCTCTCCGGTGAGCTCGACAAGCTGGTCGGCAACTTCCGCCTCTGAGCGTCCGGCACCTCTTCCTGACCCGCACCAGGGCGCTTCGGCGCCCTTCTTCATGACCACGGCAAGCCGTGACGCACGGGGGATACGTCGTCTCCCACCGCCCTGCCACATGCCTCATAATCAGGAAAACGCGAGGAGGTATGATGGGCAAGCTGGTCATGATGATAGTGCTGGGGGGGCTGCTCAGTGCCTGCAGCAGCGGGCCCGTGCGGGTGCACGGGGCCGATGTGAGCGTGGACGATACCTGGATCCGGGTCAGTGATGGGGATCGCGGAGGCGACGGTACCTTCTGCCCACCGGGACAGGCCAAGAAGGGGCGCTGCTGACCGCAGGGTGCCGAAAGACAGACAACAAAAAGCCGCTCCATGGAGCGGCTTTTCTTATGAAACGGGCAGAAGATTATTTTTTCTTCTTGGCCTTGGCGTTCGGCAGGTCGGTGATGGAGCCTTCGAACACTTCGGCAGCCAGACCCACGGACTCGTGCAGAGTCGGGTGAGCATGGATGGTCAGCGCGATGTCTTCAGCGTCGGCACCCATCTCGATGGCCAGACCGATTTCACCCAGCAGTTCACCGCCGTTGGTACCCACGATGGCACCACCGATGACGCGGCCGCTCTCCTTGTCGAAGATCAGCTTGGTCATGCCGTCGGAGCAGTCGGACGCGATGGCGCGACCGGAAGCAGCCCACGGGAAGGTGGCGACTTCGAAGTTCAGACCCTGTTGCTTGGCTTCCTTCTCGGTCAGACCCACCCAGGCCATCTCCGGCTCGGTATAGGCGATGGACGGGATCACTTTCGGGTCGAAGTAGTGCTTCTTGCCGGCGATGACTTCGGCCGCCACGTGGCCTTCGTGTACACCCTTGTGGGCCAGCATGGGCTGACCGACGATGTCGCCGATGGCGTGGATGTGGGTCACGTTGGTACGCAGCTGCTTGTCGACTTCGATGAAACCGCGCTCGTTGACGGCAACACCGGCCTTCTCGGCATCCAGCATCTTGCCGTTCGGCACACGGCCTACGGCAACCAGCACGTTGTCGTAGCGAACCGGCTCGGCCGGGGCGTGCTTGCCTTCGTAGGAGACGTACAGGCCGTCTTCACGGGCTTCAACGGCGGTGACCTTGGTCTCCAGCATGATGTTGAATTTCTTGGCAACGCGCTTGGTGTAGATCTTGACGATGTCTTTGTCGGCAGCCGGTACCAGCTGGTCGGCAAACTCCACCACGTCGATCTCGGAACCCAGGGAGGAGTACACGGTACCCATCTCCAGACCGATGATGCCGCCACCGATGACCAGCAGCTTGCCAGGAACGGTCGTCAGCTCCAGCGCATCGGTAGAGTCCCATACGCGGGGGTCGTCATGGGGGATGAACGGCAGCTTCACCGGACGGGAACCGGCGGCGATGATGGCGTTGTCGAAGGTGACGGTGGTCTTGCCGTCGGCACCTTCCACTTCCAGGGTGTTCGGACCGGTGAACTTGCCGAAACCGTTAACAACCTGGACTTTACGCATCTTGGCCATGCCAGCCAGACCGCCGGTCAGCTGGTTGATGACCTTCTCTTTCCACAGACGCACCTTGTCGATGTCGGTCTGCGGGGCACCGAAGACGATGCCGTGCTCGGCCAGCGCCTTGGCTTCTTCAATGACTTTGGCGACGTGCAGCAGTGCCTTGGACGGGATGCAACCCACGTTCAGACAGACGCCACCCAGGGTGGAGTAACGCTCGACGATAATGGTATCCAGACCCAAGTCAGCCGCACGGAAGGCAGCGGAATAACCGGCAGGGCCAGCACCCAGTACTACGACCTGGGTTTTGATTTCTTTACTCATCATGACCTCTTTGTCGTTCTTATATCCCCGGACAGCACAGTCTTATGCCAAACAAGGCCGCTGCAGCCGTGAAAAAAACGGGGCAAGTTTACAATCCTGTTAACGAAATGAGAAGCAAAAAGGGCGGGCTCTGGGCCCGCCCTCTCACTTACAGGACCAGTCGACGAATGTCGGACAACACACCACTCAGGGTGGTGATGAAGCGGGCACCGTCGGCGCCATCGATGACGCGGTGGTCGTAGCTCAGAGCCAGCGGCAGCATCAGGCGCGGCACGAACTCTTTACCGTTCCACTTCGGCTTCATCTCGGACTTGGAGACGCCCAGGATGGCCACTTCCGGCGCGTTGACGATCGGGGTAAAGCTGGTACCACCGATGCCACCCAGGCTGGAGATGGTGAAGCAACCGCCCTGCATGTCGGCAGCGGTCAGCTTGCCGGCACGGGCCTTCTTGGAGATCTCGGCCAGATCGCGGGACAACTCGTGGATGCCCTTCTTGTTGACGTCGCGAACCACCGGAACCACCAGACCGTTGGGGGTATCCACCGCCACACCGATGTGGATGTACTTCTTCATGATCAGCTTGCTGCCGTCTTCGGACAGGGCGCTGCAGAAGCGCGGATGGGCTTCCAGGGCCTTGGCGGCCGCCTTCAGGATGAACACCAGCGGGGTGATCTTCACGTCCAGCTTCTGCTTCTCGGCCAGGATGTTCTGCTCTTTGCGGAACGCTTCCAGATCCGTGGTATCGGCTTCGTCGAACTGGGTGACATGGGGGATCATGGCCCAGTTGCGGTGCAGGGCAGGACCGGAGATCTTCTGGATACGGGTCAGTTCCAGCTCTTCGACCGGGCCGAACTTGCTGAAATCAACCTTCGGCCAGGCCACGACGCTCATGCCGTTGCCAGTGCCGGTGCTGGCAGCCGGAGCGGACTCGGCGCGCTTGACCGCATCCTTCACGTAAGCCTGCACGTCTTCTTTGACGATGCGACCCTTGCGACCGGAGGCTTTCACCTTGGCCAGGTTGACACCGAACTCGCGCGCCAGACGGCGTACAGCCGGGGAGGCGTGGACATAGGCGTCGTTGGCGACGAAATCGGAGGCGGCAGCAGCCTGGACAACCGGCGCAGGAGCGGCGGCAGCAACGGGCGCTGCGGCAGGAGCCGGAGCAGCCACGGCAGCCGGAGCGGCACCCGCCACTTCGAATACCATGATCAGGGAACCGGTGGAGACCTTGTCACCCGCCTTCACCTTGATCTCCTTGACCACACCGGCGAACGGCGCAGGCACTTCCATGGAGGCCTTGTCGCCTTCCACGGTGATCAGGGACTGGTCGGCTTCAACCTTGTCACCCACGGCGACCATGATTTCGGTCACTTCCACTTCGTCACCGCCGATGTCCGGCACGTTGACGTCCTTGGCACCGGCGGCAACCGGAGCAGCGGCAGCCACGGGGGCAGCAGCAGGAGCCGGCGCGGCAACAGCGGCCGGGGCAGCGCCCGCCACTTCAAAGACCATCACCAGGGAGCCGGTAGAAACCTTGGCGCCGGCGGCAACCTTGATCTCGACCACGCGACCGGCGAACGGTGCAGGCACTTCCATGGAGGCCTTGTCACCTTCCACGGCGATGATGGACTGGTCGGCTTCAACCATGTCGCCCACGGCAACCATGATCTCGGTCACGTCCACTTCGTCGTCACCGATGTCCGGCACGTGCACGTCTTTGCGAGCGGCAGCGGCAGGAGCGGCGGCCGGCGCGGCAGCAACCGGGGCAGCAGCCTGGACCGGAGCCGGTGCGGCAGCACCCTCGGCTTCGAAGACCATGATCTGGGAACCGGTGGCAACCTTGTCGCCCACCTTGATCAGGATCTCTTTGACGATACCGGCGGCGGGTGCCGGGACTTCCATGGAGGCCTTGTCACCTTCCACGGCGATCAGGGACTGGTCCAGTTCGACCTTGTCACCCACGGCCACCATGATCTCGGTGACTTCAACTTCATCAGCACCGATATCCGGCACCATAATCTGTTTGGACATTGCGCTTTATCCTCTTGCGTGCATCCGCGTGGCAGCCTGAGCATCACCACGCGCATCCCGCGTTATCCGTTTAAACCCAGGCAAGGTCGCGCCGGATACCCGGCGCGACACTCAATCCTCTTACGCGTACAGCGGGTTGACCTTGTCGGCATCGATGCCGTACTTGGCGATGGCCTCGGCCACAACCTGCTTGTCTACCTCGCCGCGCTTGGCCAGTTCGGTCAGGGCTGCAACCACTACGTAGAACTCGTTCACTTCGAAGTGACGACGCAGGTTGGCACGGCTGTCGGAGCGGCCGTAACCGTCGGTACCCAGTACACGGTAGTTCTCGGTCGGAACGAAGGCACGCACCTGATCGGCGAAGGACTTCATGTAGTCGGTCGCGGCGATGGTGGCTTCGGAACCCAGCACCTGAGCGATGTAGGGCACACGCGCTTCGGCGGTCGGGTGCAGCATGTTCCAGCGATCCGCGTCCTGACCGTCACGAGCCAGTTCGTTGAAGGAGGTGACGCTGAACACGTCGGAACCCACGCCGTACTCGCTGGCCAGGATCTGGGCGGCAGTGCGCACGTGACCCAGGATGGAACCACAACCCAGCAGCTGTACCTTGGCCTTGGTGCCGGCCACGGTTTCCAGCTTGTAGATACCCTTGCGGATGCCTTCCTCGGCGCCTTCCGGCATAGCCGGCATGGCATAGTTCTCGTTCAGGGTGGTGATGTAGTAGAACACGTTTTCCGGGTTCTCACCGTACATGCGGCGCAGGCCGTCCTGTACGATCACCGCCACTTCATAGGCGTAGGACGGGTCGTAGGAGATGCAGTTCGGGATGGTGTTGGCCAGGATGTGGCTGTGGCCATCTTCGTGCTGCAAGCCCTCTCCGTTAAGAGTGGTACGACCGGAGGTCGCGCCCAGCAGGAAGCCACGGGCTTGCTGGTCACCGGCTGCCCACGCCATGTCGCCGATCCGCTGGAAGCCGAACATGGAGTAGTAGATGTAGAACGGGATCATCGGGCAGTCGTTGGTGCTGTAAGAGGTGGCAGCAGCCAGCCAGGAGGACATGGCGCCCAGCTCGTTGATACCGTCTTGCAGAACCTGACCCTGCTTGTCTTCCTTGTAGTAGGAGACGATGTCGCGGTCTTGCGGGGTGTACTGCTGACCGTGCGGGCTGTAGATACCGATCTGGCGGAACAGGCCTTCCATACCGAAGGTACGGGCTTCGTCAGCCAGGATCGGGACGATGCGCTTGCCGATGGACTTGTCTTTCAGCATCACGTTCAGGGAACGCACGAACGCCATGGTGGTGGAGATTTCGCGCGCCTGTTCACCCAGCAGCGGACCGAAGGCATCCAGCGCCGGGATTTCCAGCTTGGTGGTGCTCTCGCGCAGACGGGTCGGTACATAGCCCTTCAGTGCGGCACGGCGGGCGTGCAGGTACTTGTGCTCTTCGGTACCCTCTTCGATCTTCAGGTACGGCAGGTTTTCCAGCTGCTCGTCGGTGACCGGCAGGTTGAAACGATCGCGCAGGTGGCGCACGGAGCCCAGATCCATCTTCTTGACCTGGTGAGCGATGTTCTTGCCTTCGGCCGCTTCGCCCATGCCATAGCCCTTGATGGTCTTGGCCAGGATCACGGTCGGCTTGCCCTTGGTCTGTGCTGCTTTGGAGAAGGCGGCGAACAGTTTGCGGGGGTCGTGACCACCGCGGTTCAGGGCGAAGATCTCCTCGTCGGTCATGTCTTTGACCAGCGCGGCGGTTTCCGGGTAACGGTTGAAGAAGTGCTCGCGCACGTAGGCACCGTCACGGGACTTCATGGTCTGGTAGTCACCGTCCACGGTCTCGTTCATCAGCTGGATCAGCTTGCCGGAAGTGTCTTTCTTCAGCAGCTCATCCCACTTGCGACCCCAGATGACCTTGGTCACGTCCCAGCCAGCGCCGGCGAACAGACCTTCCAGCTCGTTGATGACCTTGCCGTTGCCGACAACCGGACCATCCAGACGCTGCAGGTTGCAGTTGACCACGAACACCAGGTTGTCGAGCTTTTCACGCACGGCAACAGTCAGGGCACCCTTGGCTTCCGGCTCGTCCATCTCGCCGTCACCCAGGAAGGCGTAAACGGTCTGCTCGGAGCAATCCTTGATGCCACGGTCGGTCAGGTACTTCAGGAAACGCGCCTGATAGATGGCGGCGATGGGGCCCAGACCCATGGAAACGGTCGGGAACTGCCAGAATTCCGGCATCAGTTTCGGGTGCGGGTAGGAAGGGATACCCTTGCCATCCACTTCCTGACGGAAGTTGTCCAGCTGCTCTTCGGTCAGGCGACCTTCGGCGAATGCACGGGCGTAGATGCCCGGGGAGATGTGACCCTGGAAGTAGACCAGATCGCCACCGTCCTTCTCGTTGCGGGCACGGAAGAAGTGGTTGTAGCAGACTTCGTAGATGGTCGCGGAAGAAGCGAAGGAAGACATGTGACCACCCAGGTCCAGGTCTTTCTTGGAGGCGCGCAGCACGATCATCATGGCGTTCCAGCGGATGATGGCGCGAATGCGGCGTTCCATTTCCAGGTCGCCCGGGTAAGCCGGCTCGTCGCTGGACGGGATGGTGTTGATGTAGTCGCGGTTTGCCTTGGCAGCCACGTCCACACCGCTTGCGCGGGCTTTCTCGGCCAACTGTTCAAGGATGAACTGAGCGCGTTGCGGACCCTCTTCACGCAGCAGGGATTCCAGAGAGGCAAGCCACTCCAGCGTTTCTATCGGGTCCACATCGTTCTTCAGGATATCAGACATGGCTGGTTCCTATGTTGTTGTGATTGCACGGCATTGCACGGCGAAGGGCGCAAGCATTCGACAATTAAGAAAGCCTTGTGGGATTAGTTTTCCTGCTGACGGATCCGACGCATGGATCGCTGGATCCGGCTGTCTTCCCTCTGCATATCCAACAAGGTGTCCTCGATAAAGGCCAGGTGCTCATGACAAGCAGCCCTGGCCCGCTCCGGAGCCCCCGACAGGATAGCCTCGATCAGGCTCGCACGATGGCGACGGATCTTGGCGACCACTCCCGGACGGCGATTCAAAATTTCGTTATTGCGTAAAATGTTCTGCTCGAGCATGGGGCCCATGGCCCGCAACAGGTGCAGCAGCACCACGTTGTGGGAGGCCTCGGCCACGGCCAGATAGAACTGGGTCACGGCGGCCGATTCGACCACCAGCGACCCTTGCTGACCGGCTTCTTCGATGGCGGCTTGCGCCAGGCGAATCCGTTCGAAATCAGCCTCGGTGCCCCGCAGCGCCGCATAGTAGGCACAGATGCCTTCCAGCGCGTGACGAAACTCCAGCAGGTCGTACTGGGCTTCCGGGTGAGTGCTGAGCAGTTCGAACAGGGGGTCGGCGATCCCCTTGCTCAGGGCATTTTGTACGTAAGTGCCACCGCCCTGACGACGATACAAGAGTCCTCTCGCTTCCAGGCGCTGGATGGCTTCGCGCAAGGAAGGGCGCGACACCTGAAACTGGATGGCGAGTTCCCGCTCGGGCGGCAACTTCTGGCCCGGCTGCAGGCTGCCTTCCAGAATCATGCTTTCCAGCTCGGCGACAATGGCGTCGGCCAGCTTGGGCTGAGTTATCTTGATATAGGGCATGAGGCTACTTTGTTAAATTGGTATTACCAATTTTATGGTTGGGGCGAAAATTAGCAGAGGGCTTGAAAAAAGTCCACCCAAAAGATGATCTGAATCAAGAAGCTAGGCTGCCACTTTGGGGGTAAAAACGCGGAATCATGATATAGCTCATAGAAAATGGTCTGACCAATATTTGTGAGCTTGCTCACCGATAACATTTGTTCAACAGCATGAAAAATGGCTTGCCAGACAAGGCAAGCCATTGATTCTAAAAACACAAAATAAATTTTAGATTTTTCACTCAAAGTGAAGCTTTTCCCGATAGCGAGGCCATTCGAAACTGTCACCCGGATCCGTCTTGCGGCCCGGCGCGATGTCGCAGTGGCCGACAATACGGTCCGCCGTGATGGCGGGATAACGGTGAACAATCGCCCGGCTGAGGTCCGACAGCACCTCGTATTGCTTGTCGCTGTAGGGAAGCTCGTCGGTCCCTTCCAGTTCGATCCCGATGGAAAAATCGTTGCATGCCTCCCTCCCCTCCCAGATCGAGACTCCCGCATGCCATGCCCTGGCGCCAAAAGGCACGTACTGTACCAGTTCCCCATCGCGGCGGATCAGGCAGTGGGCCGAGACCCTCAGTTGGTGAATACCGGCGAAATAGGGGTGAGCACCGGGATCGAGGCGCCCCAGAAACAGATCGTCGATAAAAGGGCCACCAAACTGCCCGGGGGGCAGGCTGATGCCGTGTATCACCAGCAAGGAGACATCCTCCGGGCTGAGCCTCTCATTGTGATGGGGGGAAGGCACCTTGCGGGCCTGCTCGCACCATCCTTCACGATCGATGGAAAACAGGGTTGTGGGTTGTGTCATCGTCTGCTCGACTCACAAATGGAAGCGATGTGCCTCTGGCGGGATGGGAAAACTGGGAACAAGTCTCTGAATTCATGGATAACGCTATGTTAGGCTGAGCCATTCACTCGCGCGATATGGGACACACTATGCACCCGATGGCACGCCGTCTCTGGCTGCTCGCCTGGCTCTCGCTGCTGGGTCTGCTGACCCTCTACTTCCATGGTCGTGAACAACCGTCGGTGACCGCCAGCGGCGATCTGCTGCTCAGGGCCGATGCCAGCGGCCATTATCGTCTGGAGGGTGCCATCAACGACCAGCCGGTGCAACTGCTGCTGGACACAGGAGCAACCCGGGTGACCATACCGAGCCAGGTGGCCGCCCGGCTCGGCCTCGTCGCCACGGGCCGCAGCCGGGTCAACACGGCAGCCGGAGAGATCCAGGTCGAAACTGGCCGGATCGAAAGTCTGGCGATGGGTCCGCTGACCCTGTACGATTTGTCCGTCTTTATCAATCCGGCTGCCGACGGGGAGGAGATCCTGGTGGGCATGAATGCCCTGGGCAGGCTGGAATTGCGCCAGAAAGACAGGCAATTGCTTCTCAGACCCTTGCAGGAATAAGGCATGTTACAACAGGACATCCGCCGCGCCGTGCGCGCCGCACTTCTCGAAGACTTGGGCGATGCCCTCACCGCGCTGGATCAACCGGATGCCAGCGCCGACATCACGGCCCAGCTGATCCCGGCCGATCGCATCTCGACCGCGCGAGTCATCACCCGCGAGGCGGGCGTCTTCTGCGGCCAGCCCTGGGTCGACGAGGTGTTTGCCCAGCTCGGTGGCGAAGTGAAGGTCGAGTGGAAAGTGCAAGATGGTGAACGCCTTGCCCCCAATCAGGAGCTGTTCCGCCTCCATGGCCCCGCCCGCGTGCTGCTGACCGGCGAGCGCAATGCGCTGAACTTCGTGCAGACCCTTTCCGGGGTCGCCACCCTGACCGCCCGTTATGTAGCCGAGCTGGAAGGCACTGACTGCCGCCTGCTCGATACCCGCAAGACCCTGCCCGGCCTGCGCAGCGCCCAGAAGTATGCGGTCACCTGCGGCGGCGGCAAAAACCACCGCATCGGTCTGTTTGATGCCTACCTCATCAAGGAGAACCACATTCTCGCCTGCGGCGGCATCGCTGAAGCAATCAGCGAAGCGCGCCGTCTCAATCCGGACAAACCGGTGGAAGTCGAGGTCGAATCCCTGGCCGAGCTGGAGCAGGCCCTGGCCGCACTGGCCGACATCGTGATGCTGGACAACTTCGACATCCCCATGATGCAGGAAGCCGTTCGCCTCAATCAGGGCAGAGCCAAGCTGGAAGTCTCCGGCAACGTCACCCTCGATACCCTTGCCGGATACGCCGCGACCGGGATCGACTTCATCTCGGTGGGAGCGCTGACCAAGCATGTGCGGGCACTGGATCTCTCCATGCGCTTTGTCGCGGCTTGAGCAAGCCCCATCCGTTGCTCGTGCCCAAAAATATTACAGGGCTCGAAACTTGCAAAAGGCGCCATCGGCGCCTTTTCTATATGCAGGATCCCACGACATAAGGAGTGTGAAGATGGGCCCTCCCCAATCTTGAGAAGCGTCATTAGAGACCATTTAATCCTTGATTTTGCTATCATTTTCACTAAATGACACAAAAGTGGTTAACAAGGGCCCTGCCTCTGTTGCCAACCCGAAGCGCTCGGATAAGATGCTGGAGTGTGGATAGATTTCCACCAGCACTTTTCAGGAACCATGGACAAAAGGATATTTGACATGAAAAGACAGTCAGGGTTTACGCTAATCGAATTGATGATAGTGGTTGCGATCGTCGCCATTCTGGCCGCCATCGCGTTGCCAGCGTATCAGAACTATACCAATAAGGCTCGCTTCACACAGGCAATCTCATCAGCTGGTGGAATCAAGACTGAGGCGGAAGTTTGCTTCCAGACAACAGGGGCATTTGGCTGCCCTGCTCTGCTTGCCAGTGCTGCTGCGCCAACTGGGGTTGCTCTAACAATCACTGGGGCTTCAAGCAGTGCAACAAGCCTGACGATTCAAAGTAGCATGACAAACCCATCAGGAGCATACCAACTTGTAGCAGCTACTTCTGGTGGTGCAGTTACCTGGACCGCTACCTGCAGTCCAACCACTCTTTGTAATTAATGACCTCCTCACTCAATAGCGGCCTGGCCACCAGCCTGGCCGCTTCCTCCCTCCTCAGTGAGCCGGACTCACAGCGTTATCTGAGCCAGGCCAGGGCGCAGCGCAAGCCCTTTGTCACCTTCCTGATCGAGAACGATATCCTCGACAGCAAGGCGCTGGCGGATTTCTGCGAGCTGGAGTATGGGGTACCTCTGCTGGATCTGGCGGCCTTCGATCTCGCCGAGATCCCGCAGAAATACCTCAATCAAAAGCTGATTGAAAAGCACCATGTCCTGCCCATCTACACCCAGGGGCATACCCTCTATATCGCCATGTCCGATCCGACCAATGTGTCGGCTCTGGAGGATTTTGGCTTCAGTTTTGGCCTGCACACGGAAGCCCTGCTGGTCGAAGAGAGCAAGCTGACCGCCGCCATCGGCAAGCTGATGGAGAGCGAGCAGGATACCCTGGGCATGGATCATATCGACGAGGCCGAGATCTCCGAACTCGAGGTCTCCGACGAGAGTTCCCGCCTCGACGAGAGCGTCAACACCGCGGACGATGACGCCCCCATCGTCAAATACATCCACAAGATCATGATGGATGCCATCAAGCGCGGGGCCTCCGACCTGCATTTCGAACCCTACGAGACCAAGTACCGGATCCGCTTTCGGGTAGACGGCATACTGCACGAAGTCGCCACGCCGCCGGTCAACCTGGCCAACCGCTTCGCGGCTCGCCTCAAGGTGATGGCGCGGCTCGATATTGCCGAACGGCGCCTGCCACAGGATGGCCGGATCAAACTCAAGATCTCACGCAACAGATCCATGGACATGCGGGTCAACACCCTGCCCACCATGTGGGGCGAAAAGATCGTGATCCGGTTGCTGGACTCCTCGGCCGCCCGGCTCAATATCGATCAACTCGGCTTTGACGACCGGCAGAAGACGCAATACCTGCACGCCCTCTCCAAACCTCAGGGCATGATCCTGGTGACCGGCCCGACGGGGTCAGGCAAGACGGTCTCACTCTATACCGGCCTCAACATCCTCAACACCAGCGAGGTCAATATCTCCACCGCCGAAGATCCGGTCGAGATAAACCTGCCCGGCGTCAACCAGGTGCAGATCAATCCCAAGGCGGGGCTCACCTTCGCCAGCGCCCTGCGCTCCTTCCTGCGCCAGGATCCCGACATCGTCATGGTGGGGGAGATACGGGATTTGGAAACCGCCGAGATCGCTATCAAGGCCGCCCAGACCGGTCATCTGGTGCTCTCCACCCTGCACACCAACTCGGCGGCAGAAACGCTCACCCGGATGATGAACATGGGGGTGCCGGCCTTCAACATCGCCTCTTCGGTCACCCTCATCATGGCCCAGCGCCTTGCCCGCAAACTCTGCGATCACTGCAAGGCGCCAGAAGTGGTGCCGGAAGCCGAGTTGCTGGAGCTGGGCTTCACCCAGCAGCAACTGGCCGCCGGGTTGCGGCTGTTCAAGCCCGTGGGATGCAAGGAGTGCTCGGGAGGCTACAGAGGCCGGGTCGGCATCTATGAGATCATGCTGATGTCCGACAACATCGCCAAACTCATCATGCAGGGAGCCAACTCGCTGCAGATTGCCGCGATAGCCCAGAAGGAAGGGATGCGCACCCTGCGTACATCCGGCCTCGAGAAAGCGCGTCTTGGCGTCACCAGCCTGGCCGAAATCAACAGGATCACCACCAACTGAGTTCGCAGTGCCCGAGTCATCTCGCCGGGTGAAGCCGCTGCCATCACCCCGATGACCTTCTTCAAGCCAAGATGAGCCGGACAGGCAGCAGCATCCGGCCACCGTCGCCCAATTGCAGGATGCAGTGATGGCCACATTAGCTCAAAAACGCAACGCACCGAAAAAAGTCTTCTCCTACCGCTGGCACGGCGTCAACCGCAAGGGACAGAAGGTCTCCGGCGAGCTGCAAGCCGACAGCATCACCACCGTCAAGGCCGAGCTGCGCAAGCAGGGCGTCAACGTCACCAGGGTCAGCAAGCAGAGCCAGGGGCTCTTCTCCAAGGGCGGCGCCAAGATCAAGCCGATGGACATCGCCGTCATCTCCCGCCAGATCACCACCATGCTCTCCGCCGGCGTGCCTCTGGTGCAGAGTCTTCAGATCATTGCTCGCGGCCACGAGAAAGCGGCTGTGCGCGAGCTCATCGGCCAGATCGCCGCCGATGTGGAAACGGGCACCCCGCTCTCGGAGGCGTTGCGCCGCCATCCCCGCCACTTCGACGACCTCTATTGCGACCTGGTGGAGGCCGGGGAGCAATCCGGTGCCCTGGAGACCATCTACGACCGTATCGCCATCTACCGCGAGAAGAACGAAGCCCTCAAATCCAAGATCAAGAAGGCCATGTTCTATCCGTCCATGGTCATTCTGGTGGCCATCGTCGTCACCTCCATCCTGCTGCTCTTCGTCATTCCCCAGTTCGAGGATATCTTCAAGAGCTTCGGTGCCGAGCTACCCGCCTTCACCCGGTTCGTCATCGCCATCTCCCGCTTCATGCAGGAGTGGTGGTACGCCATCTTTGGCGGCGCGGCTCTCGCCGTCTTCCTCTATGTGCGGGCCTGGCGAAAATCCCAGAAGGTCAGGGACAACACGGACAAGTTCATCCTCACCATTCCCGTGGTGGGCAACATACTGCACAAGGCGGCCATGGCCCGTTTTGCCCGCACCCTCTCCACCACCTTCTCCGCCGGTATTCCGCTGGTGGATGCCCTGGTCTCGGCGGCTGGAGCATCGGGCAACTATGTCTATCGCACTGCGACCATGGCCATTCGCAACGAGGTGGTGGCCGGCATGCAGATCAACGTCGCCATGCGCACCGTGGATCTTTTCCCCGACATGGTGACCCAGATGGTGATGATCGGTGAGGAATCCGGCGCCATCGACGACATGCTCTCCAAGGTCGCCGCCATTTTCGAACAGGAGGTGGACGACATGGTCGACGGCCTCACCAGCCTGCTCGAACCCATCATCATGGTGGTGCTCGGGGTGCTGGTCGGCGGCATGGTCGTGGCCATGTACCTCCCCATCTTCAAGCTGGGCTCTGTGATACACTGACCCCCTCGACAGAGGGCCGGGCGGTGCATTTCCCCCGGCCATCTGTCATCCCCGTTCCCGACACAAGCGATTGATCTATGGTGCCTTTGATCGAACTGGCCCAGGGCTTGCCCTGGCTCTATCTCTCCTTGATTTTCCTTTTCTCCCTGATGGTGGGCAGCTTCCTGAACGTGGTGATCCATCGCCTGCCCATCATGATGGAGCGGGCCTGGCATGCCGAATACAGCGACTATTTCGGTGACGGTGAAGAGACTCCTCCTGCAACCGGACGATACAACCTCATGGTACCTCGCTCCCGCTGCCCCCACTGCGACCACCCCATAGGGGCGCTGGAGAACATTCCCCTGCTGAGCTGGCTATGGCTCAGGGGGCGCTGCCGCAACTGCCACGCCCCCATTTCGGCTCGCTATCCCCTGGTCGAGCTGCTCACCGCCCTGCTGTCGGTCTCGGTAGCAGCCGCGCTTGCCCCCGGCTGGGGCACCCTTGCCGCTTTGTTGCTCACCTGGACATTGGTCGCACTGACCTTCATCGACCTGGACAAGATGCTCTTGCCGGATCAGCTCACCCTGCCCCTGCTCTGGGGTGGCCTGCTGTTCAATCTGGCGGGCGGTTTCGTGCCCCTGGCCGATGCGGTGGTCGGCGCCATGGCGGGCTATCTGGTGCTCTGGAGCCTCTACTGGGCCTTCAAGCTGCTGACCGGCAAGGAAGGGATGGGCTATGGCGACTTCAAACTGCTGGCGGCGCTGGGCGCCTGGCTGGGATGGCAAGCATTGCCCATCGTGCTGCTGCTCTCTTCGCTGGCGGGCGCCATCATCGGCATCGGTCTCATCCTGCTGCGCAACCACCACCAGGGCAAACCCATTCCCTTTGGCCCCTATCTCGCCATCGCGGGCTGGATAACGCTGCTGTGGGGCGATAGCATCACCCGCTGGTATCTTGATGTCGTGCTCTAGCAAAAGGATCTCTGACCCATGTATGTAGTCGCAATCACTGGGGGAATCGGCAGCGGCAAGACCACGGTTGCCAACCGCTTTGCCGAGCTGGGCATCGAGGTGGTGGATGCGGACATCATCGCCCGTGAGGTGGTGGAGCCCGGCACCCCTGCTCTGGCTGCCATCGCAGCCCATTTTGGCCCGGATGTCGTTGCCCCCGATGGCCAGCTCGATCGCCGCCGGCTGCGAGAGCGGATCTTCACCGACTCACAGGCCAAGGAGTGGCTCAATGCCCTGCTCCATCCCCTCATCCGTAGCGAGATGCTGCGCCAGTGTGCGGCAACCCGCTCCCCCTACTGCCTGCTGGTCGTCCCCTTGCTGGTGGAAAACAGACTCACTTCCCTCGCCGATCGGGTACTGGTGATCGATGTGGACGAAGCGACGCAAATCGAGCGTACCTGCCGCCGCGATGGCGTCAGTCGGGAACAGGCCCAGGCGATACTGGCGTCCCAGGCGAGCCGCAGCGAGCGCCTGGCGATGGCCGACGACGTCCTGGACAACCAGAGTGGTACGAGTGAGACCATAGAGGAGCGAATTTTCGCCCTGCACCAGACATATCTGGCATTTGCCTCTCAACAAGCCCACCAACTGTGAGTACACTAGGCCGGTTTATGGCTGGCCAGGATTAGGCATGATTTACGATTTCCCCCTCAATGAAAAAAGCCGGACCTATCTTCGTCTGGAGTCCCTGTTTTCCCAGATCCGCGACAATCTGGAGAGTGACCAGTCCTGGGCACATATCGCCTTCTTCAAGGGGTTGTTCGATTTGCAGGAGTTGCTGGAGCGTGGTGACCTGCGTGCCGATCTCATCAAGGATCTGGAGCGCCTCGGCCAACGCCTGAGCCACTGGGCCAGTCTGCCTGACGTCGATCTCGAGCAGATCCAGCGGATGCAGCAGGAGAGCACCCAGCTCTCCCGCAACCTGCTGAACTCCCCGCGCCCCGGCGCCCGTCTGAAAGAGGATCGCCTGCTCGGCTCCATTCGTCAGCGCTTCTCCATTCCGGGTGGTCTGTGCGCCTTCGATGTGCCGCAACTGCACCACTGGCTGGCGACCCCGGCCGTCACCCGCCACCAGCAGATGCAGCAATGGCTGAGTGACATCACCCTGCTGATGAACGCCATCTCCCTGTTGCTGCGCCTGTGGCGCGAGTCGGGCAACTTCAGCGACCAGGTGGCCACCAACGGCTTCTTCCAGGATACCGCCGAAGGGGCTGAACTGATCCGCATCCGTCTGGCGGGCACCCAGCCCTGCTATCCGACCCTGAGCGGCCACAAGAACCGCTTCGCCCTGCGCTTCCTGCCGACGACGGAACAGCAGATAGGCGACGTCTCCTTCCAGCTTGCCTGTTGTTGAGGGGCGCCCCATGGTGACCAAGGTAAAGTGCCCGACCTGTCAGAGCGAGATCGAATGGGGTCCGCAGAGCCCGTTTCGCCCCTTCTGCAGCAAGCGCTGCCAGCTGATCGACCTCGGCGAGTGGGCGGATGAACAGAAGCGCATCCCGGGCGAGATCAACCCGGATCTGCTGCCCGATCCGGAACAGGGCGATCCCTGGCAATAAACACTTCACGATCAAAAAAGGGCCCTCAGGCCCTTTTTCGCTGGTATTGATTCCCTTTCAGGCAAGCGAGGCCTGCAACCGCGCGACGATGGGGCCGTTGGCATCCGGGAAGTGGTATTCGTGCAGCGAGGCCAGTGGTACCCAGCGGCACTCCTGTCCCTCCTTGCCAAAGGGCTCGCCGTGGAAACGGGTCACCTTCCAGATATCCAGCAAGACCTGCTTGTCGGGATAATCGTGGTGCAGCTCCATGAAGGGGGCACAATCCTGCACTCGGATCCCGATCTCTTCCCACAATTCCCTGTCCAGCGCGGTGAGCAGATCCTCCCCCGACTCCACCTTGCCACCGGGAAACTCCCAGCGATCCCCCTGATGGCGATCGGCTGAGCGTTTGGCGATGAAGATATCGCCCCGTTCGTTCTCGATGACGCCCACCGCCACCCAGATCCGTTTCTTCTGTTCCATCATTGTCCTCAGCGTAAACACGGCAAACGGGCGATCCAGGGGGCAAGCCGAATGGCCTGCTGATCCCCCCGGGCCCTGAAGAGATCCTGCCCGACATGCTCATTGCCCGGCGGCGCAACCTGCGGCCAGGGCACCGCACCGGGCGGAGTGAAACAACGATCGTGTACCCGCGCGCTCTGGCGCAGATAGCGCCATAAACAGTCCCGCAAGAACCACTGGTCGATGTTCGGTGTTTCCATGGTACTGGGCTGATAGCTCGCCATCAGCGGCGCAAGGGGAGGCAGCACACCGGCCACACCGCCCCACATGCCGGCCAGCACCAGATCGGTGTGGCTCCACCAGTCACGCATGATATGGAACCAGCGCCCCGATGCAAGCCAGTCATCGACCGCCAGCCGCTCCCGCAGATTCAGCACGGAGTCCGCATCGCGCACAAGAAAGCGCCCCACGCCGGGATCATTGGCGACCTGGAAGCGCCAGCAGAGGCGCTGACGCTGGGATTGACCATCGGGCTGCACCTTTATCTCGGCGCCATGTTCCTGCAGGCAGGCCAGAAACCCCTGAGGGACACTGCCATCCACATAGAAGCGCACCCGCCAGCCAGGATAGAGGTAGGCTGCGGCCAGCACATTGTCGAGCGCTCCCCGCAAATAGCGGGGCTGTACTCCCCACAAGGAGAAGGCGATGACTGCCTGCTTCTCCCCCTGCTCCGCGAGCCAGTCATCCGGCCCCTCTGCCGGCAGCACCCACCCCGCGACAGGCTGCGAGACGGCCTCATCCTTGAGAGTCAGGGCACGGGTTCCCGCTTGTGCCGCTTCTTCATGGCGTCCTAGCTTGGCAAGGGAAGTGCAAAGCCCGTCATGGACCAGATAATCATCCGGCTCGCGCCGCACCAGTTCGACCAGGTGCATCACGGCCCGCTCATGCTGATCGGAGCGCGAGAGGCAGACACAGAGATTGCGCAGCACCTCAGTGTTATCGGGCGCGGACCGGTACGCCAGCGTCAGCACCTGTGCCGCCGAAGCGGGATCGCCGGACAAAAATAGGTAATAGGCAAACTGCAGTTGCAGGGGAACGGATTTGTTCGTCTCTGCGTTCAGCCTGCTCAGCACACAACGGATCGCCTCCTGGCGTCTCTCCTGCAGCCAGTGCCCATGTGCCTCCCCATCCCATCCCGCCGGCAATCTGCTCATCGTCCCCTCCTTGGTCCGAAAATGAATACACCGCCCGGAGGCGGTGTATTCATCATGGCAGGGTGTCAGGTCAGCTGACCGTGACAGTGCTTGTATTTTTTACCCGAACCACAGGGGCAGGGATCGTTGCGCCCGATCTTCTGCTCGTCGCGCACGAAGGTGGTATGGCCCTCGGCCCCACCCGTATCCTCGTCAGCCAGCTGGTTTTCGGCCGTGGCATGGGTGTAGGTACGGGGAGCGGCTTCGGCCTGCTGGCGCTGCTGCTCTTCCATCGCCTCCACATCCCGCTCCTGCACCTGTACTCGGCTCAGGATGCTGACCACGTCGCGCTTGAGGGTCTCCAGCATCTGGGTGAACAGATCGAAGGATTCGCGCTTGTACTCCTGCTTGGGGTTCTTCTGGGCGTAGCCGCGCAGATGGATGCCCTGGCGCAGGTGATCCATGGCCGCCAGGTGCTCCTTCCACAGACCATCCAGCGTTTGCAGCATCACCGCCTTCTCGAAGTTGCGCAGCACCTCCTTGCCGACCAGCTCTTCCTTGTGGGCATAGAGCTTGGTGGCTTCATCCAGGATACGTTCGCGCAGCTTCTCTTCATACAGCTTGTCGTCTTCCGCCAGCCACTGCTGCAGCGGCAGATCCAGGGCGAAATCGGACTTCAGACGCGCTTCCAGACCCGGCACGTCCCACATTTCTTCCAGGGACTGGGGCGGGATGTACTCGTCGATGATGGCGCCGTAGACGTCGTCACGGATGACGTGAATGGTCTCGGAGATGTCATTGGTGTCCAGCAGTTCGTTGCGCTGCTCGTAGACCACCTTGCGCTGATCGTTGGCCACGTCGTCGAACTCGAGCAAATTTTTACGGATGTCGAAGTTGCGACCTTCCACCTTGCGCTGGGCATTCTCGATGGCCTTGGTTACCCAGGGATGCTCGATGGCCTCGCCCTCTTCCATGCCCAGCTTCTTCATCATGCCGGTCACGCGGTCGGAGGCGAAGATCCGCATCAGGGTATCTTCCATGGAGAGGTAGAAGCGGGAGGAACCCGGATCACCCTGACGACCGGAACGGCCGCGCAGCTGGTTGTCTATACGACGGGATTCGTGACGCTCGGTACCGATGATGTGCAGGCCACCGGCCGCCAGCACTTCGTCATGACGCACCTGCCAGGCCGCTTTCAGCTCGGCAATCTGCTCGCTTGACGGGTTTTCCAGCTGGGCGATCTCCGCCTGCCAGTTGCCGCCCAGCACGATGTCGGTACCACGACCGGCCATGTTGGTGGCGATGGTGACGGCGCCGGTCTGGCCGGCCTGGGCGACGATCTCCGCTTCCATGGCATGGAACTTGGCGTTCAGTACCTTGTGCGGGATATTTTCCTTGGTCAGGATGCCGGAGAGCAGCTCGGAGTTCTCGATGGAGACGGTACCGACCAGCACGGGCTGGCCGCGCTTCACGCACTCGCGAATGTCCTGCACGATGGCCGCGTATTTCTCCTGGGCGGTCAGGTAGACGAGATCGCCCATGTCCTTGCGCACCATCGGCTTGTTGGTCGGGATGACCACGGTATCCAGGCCATAGATCTGCTGGAATTCAAAGGCTTCGGTATCCGCAGTACCGGTCATGCCCGCCAGCTTGTCGTACAGACGGAAGTAGTTCTGGAAGGTGATGGAGGCCAGGGTCTGGTTCTCGTTCTGGATCTTGACCCCTTCCTTCGCCTCAACCGCCTGGTGCAGACCGTCTGACCAGCGACGACCCGGCATGGTGCGGCCGGTGTGCTCGTCGACGATGACGATCTCGTCCTTCTGGACGATATAGTCGACGTTGCGCTCGAACAGGGTGTGCGCGCGCAGGCCGGCATTGACGTGATGCAGCAGGCTGATGTTGGTGGCGGAGAACAGGGAGTCATCCTCGGCCAGCAGTCCCTCTTTCTTGAGCAGCTCTTCCACGAAGATCTGGCCGTTTTCGGTCAGCAGCGCCTGGCGGTTCTTCTCGTCCACCGTGTAGTGGCCGTCGCCGGTGTACTCCTCGGAGTCTTCCTTGTCCTGCTTGACCAGCAGGGGGATCAACTTGTTGATCTGGGTGTACATGGCGGAGCTGTCTTCCGCCGGACCGGAGATGATGAGCGGAGTACGAGCTTCATCGATGAGCACCGAGTCCACCTCATCCACCAGCGCGTAGTTGAGCGGACGCTGTACGCGCTGCTCCGGCGAGAATGCCATGTTGTCGCGCAGGTAGTCGAAACCGAATTCGTTGTTGGTACCGTAGGTAATGTCGGCAGCGTAGGCATCGCGCTTCTGGGACGCATCCATACCGGGCACGTTGCAGTCCACCGTCATGCCGAGGAAGGCGAACAGCGGGCGGTTGGCTTCCGCATCACGCTTGGCCAGATAGTCGTTCACCGTCACGACGTGCACACCGCGGCCGGTCAGGGCGTTCAGGTAGGCCGGCAGGGTGGCCGTCAGGGTTTTACCTTCACCTGTCTTCATTTCGGCAATGCGGTTGGAGTTCAGCACCATGCCGCCGATCAGCTGGACGTCGAAGTGACGCATGCCGAACACACGGCGGGAGGCTTCACGGACGGTGGCGAACGCTTCCGGCAGCAACTGCTCCAGTGTTTCGCCCTGCTCCAGACGCTGACGGTACTCGGCGGTCTTCGCCTGCAGTTCCTGATCGGACAGTGCCTCGAATTGAGGCTCCATCGCATTGATTTGTTTTACAATTTTGCGCAAAGCCTTGAGCGTTCTGTCGTTCCGGCTGCCGATAATCTTGGTGAGCAGTGTGCTAATCATGGGTACCAACTGTTTTGGTTATATAAGCGTTCCGTCACTGGAACCCGAAGAAAAAACCTAACCCCGTCTGGCATTCAGAAAGCGCGCGGGGTTGACCTGACGACCATCTTTCAACACTTCGTAATGCAAATGAACTCCGGTTGCACGACCGGTTCGCCCCATCAGGGCAATCTTCTGGCCCTCATCGACCAGGGTGCCCACATCCACCAGCAACTTGGAATTGTGGGCATAGCGGGTGACCAGACCATTGCCATGGTCAATCTCCACCATGTTGCCAAACTCCGGATGGCGCCCCGCCCAGCTGACAATCCCCTTGCCTGTCGCCAGGATGGGGGTGCCGGGCCTGCCGCGGAAATCCACCCCTTTGTGCATTTTGGCGCGACCGTTGAACGGATCGACCCGCCCACCGAAACCGGAGGAGATCCAGACACGCTCCTGCTTGACCGGTGAGCCGGGGATGAAACCCGCATCGGTGATATGGTGGTTCATGATGAAGGATTCAAGTACCGACAGCTGTTCTTCGCGGCTGCTGAGCTGACGGCTGAGGTGTTCCATGGAATCTTGCAGTTCACCCAGGCTGACTTCCAGGTCTGCATCGTAGGAAGGGCCGCCCATCGGGGGCAGCTCCTTGAAGTTGAACTCCTCGGGATCGAGGTCCGCCTTCTCGGTCAGGCGCTCGCCGAGGGCGTTGAGGCGACCAAGTTGTCCCTGCATGGTGCCCACCTGGGCGGCCAGCATGGCAAGCTGTTCGCGGGCTTCATCGGCCCCTTGCGTGGATTTTTGCTGCTGCGCCAGGGTCAGCGCCACTTCCAGCGCCTCCATTTTCTGCTGCCAGCTCTGCCAGAGCCAGCCGCCCCCCAAGGCCAATACAGTGAAGAGAATACCGCCGACCCAGGCCAGACGTTGTTTGGGTAAGTGCAACCTGCGGCGCTGCTTACCGTGGAGGATCAGGGTAATGCTCATAGAAATCTGTCTTCTCGGTCAGGTGAGGCCAAGGGCCTGCACGGGCAATAAAACCGGGAGATAATCGGTATTAAAGGATGGAATAAACAAATGACAGGACGTCGGTGCGGAGAGATGACCGACGTCCTGTTGCACAGCTATCAGGCCAGAACCAGACCGTTGTCGTAGTAAGCGATAGGCGCTTTGTCGCCCTCACCCTCGAAGGTCACCAGTTCCCAGGCCTCCTGCTGGGCCAGCAGGGCACGCAGCAGCTTATTGTTCAGGGCATGGCCCGTCTTGTAGGCACGGAATTCACCGATGATACTGCGATTGCACATGTACAGATCGCCGATGGCATCCAGCATCTTGTGCTTCACGAACTCGTCTTCGTAGCGCAGACCATCTTCGTTCAGCACCCGGTAGTCATCCAGCACCACGGCGTTTTCCAGGCTGCCGCCCAGTGCCAGGTTCTGGGAACGCAGGTACTCGATGTCACGCATGAAGCCGAAGGTACGGGCACGGCTGATCTCTTTCACGAAGGAGCTGCCGGAGAAGTCCAGCACGCAACGCTGGTTGCGGCCTTCAAACACCGGATGCTGGAAATCGATCTCGAGATCCATCTTGAAGCCGTTGCGGTAGGGGTGGAATTCCGCCCACTTGTCGCCGTCTTCAACCCGGATGCTCTGCTTGATCCGCACGAACTGCTTAGGTGCGTTCTGTTCACGAATACCCACTTCCTGCAGCAGATAGATGAACGGATGCGCACTGCCGTCCATTACCGGGATCTCGGGGGCATCAACCTCGACATAGAGGTTGTCGATCCCCATCCCGGCCAGAGCGGCAGACAGATGTTCGATGGTCGACACGCGAACACCGGCTTCGTTCACCAGAGCGGTACAAAGCACGGTATCACGCACCTGATCGGCGTTGGCTGGCAGCGCGACCACAGGATTCAGATCGGTACGCAAGTAAACGATCCCTGTGTTAACAGGCGCCGGACGGAACGTCATAGTGACTTTCCGGCCCGAATGCAGGCCCACACCGGTGGCCTGGACACTCGTTTTCAAGGTTCTTTGTCTAATCATGGGCGTATCCGCTTTAACAGCTCAAATTCCTGACCAGATGGTCGTTGCCGAGCCATCTTAGCACAATCCTTAAGCAACAAACAAACCAGAGCCATCAGAGGCTTAGTCTGCCTGCTTGCGCAGGAACGCAGGAATATCGAGATAATCCGGTTCGCGACGAGCTTGCGGCTCGGCGTTCACCACCTTGGCCGGGGCCTCTTCCATCACGCGAGACTGCAGAGCTTCGCTGATCAGGGGCTGACGGGCCGGACGCTCTTGAACCATGTTGTTCTTGACCAGGGTGATGTCGGGCTTGCGCTCGGCACCGATACCGGTCGCCACTACGGTAACGCGCAGTTCGTCGTGCATTTCCGGGTCGATTACGGTACCCACCACCACGGTGGCGTTCTCGGACGCGAAGGCCTTGACCGCGTTACCCACGGTCTCGAACTCTTCGATGGTCATGTCCATGCCGGCAGTGATGTTGACCAGGATGCCGCGGGCACCGGCCAGATCCACATCTTCCAGCAGCGGGCTGGAGATGGCCTTCTCGGCCGCTTCTTCGGCACGGTCGTCACCGGAGGCGGAGCCGGTACCCATCATGGCGGTACCCATCTCGCGCATCACGGTACGCACGTCCGCGAAGTCGACGTTGATGAGGCCCGGGCGGGTGATCAGCTCGGCGATGCCCTGTACTGCACCCAGCAGCACGTCGTTGGCCGCCTTGAAGGCGTCCAGCAGGGAGATGCCGCGACCCAGCACCTTCAGCAACTTATCGTTGGGGATGGTGATCAGGGAGTCGACGTTCTTGGAGAGCTCTTCGATGCCGTGAGCGGCGAAGCCCATCCGCTTCTTCCCTTCGAAGGAGAACGGCTTGGTCACGACGGCAACGGTCAGGATACCCATCTCGCGGGCCACTTCGGCCACGATCGGGGCAGCACCTGTACCAGTACCACCACCCATGCCGGCAGCGATGAACACCATGTCGGAACCGGTCAGCAGCTCGCGCAGCGCTTCCCTGTCTTCCATGGCGGCGTCACGACCCACTTCCGGGTTGGCCCCGGCACCCAGACCCTTGGTGATGCCACCGCCGATCTGCAAGGTGGTATTGGCACTGGAGTTGCGCAGTGCCTGGGCGTCGGTGTTCACGGTGATGAACTCGACACCTTCGATGTTTTGACGAACCATGTGCTCGACTGCGTTGCCGCCGCCGCCACCCACACCTATCACCTTGATGACGGCTTCGTCAGTGTGGCTATCCATAAATTCAAACATGTTGTCTCTCCGCTTTATTTGCCTGACTCAGCAAAATCTTTAGAACTCGCCACGCAACCAGTTGCTGACCCGTTTGACCAGCCCACCTACGCTTGCCTTGGCGGCATATTCCTTGTTACTGCCGGTGGATTGGTTGGTGCGGCCGTACTGCAACAACCCGACCGCAGTCGAGTACACCGGTGCCTGTACGTAATCACTCAATCCCCGGATATTCATGGGCTCGCCCACCCGGACCTGGCTCTGGAAGATCTGCTCTGCGCACTCCACAATGCCTTCGATCTGGGCCGCGCCACCGGTCAAGACCACACCGGCGGCCAGCTGATGCTTGACCCCCTGTGCCTTCAATTCGCTCTGCACCCGCACCAGCTCGTCATTCACCATGGAGAGCAACTCGGTGTAACGGGGTTCAATCACTTCCGCCAGTGTCTGCCGTTGCAGGCTGCGCGCCGGGCGACCGCCGACACTGGGCACTTCGATATTGTCTTCCTTGCTGACCAGGCGGCCGAGGGCGCAGCCGTAGCGCACCTTGATCGCCTCCGCATCCAGCGGCGGCGTGCCGAAGGCATAGGCGATGTCGCTGGTCACCGTGCTGCCAGCATAGGGAATCACCTTGGTGTGACGCAGGGCGCCGCCGGTAAAGAGCGACATGTCCATGGTGCCGCCACCGATATCCACCACGCAGACACCCAGCTCCTTCTCGTCTTCGGTCAGCACGGCGTAGCTGGAGGCCAGGGCGGAGAAGATCAGCTGATCCACCCGCAGACCCACCTTCTCCACACACTTCTCGATGTTGCGCGCCATGTCGTTGTGGCAGGTGATGAGATGCACCTTGGCTGCCATCCGCACGCCGGAGAGGCCGACCGGGTTCTTGATCCCTTCCTGATAGTCGATGGCGAACTCCTGGGGCAGCACGTGCAGCACCCGGAGCTCGTCAGACAACCGCACCGACTTGGCGGTGTGGATGACGTTGTCCACATCCTCCTGGGTCACCTCTTCGTCGGAGATGGGCACCATGCCGGTCTCGTTGCGGCAATCGATGTGCTTGCCGGACAGCCCCAGATAGACGGAACTGATCTGGCAGTCTGCCATCATCTCGGCCTCTTCCACCGCGCGGCGCAGGGACTTGACCACGGAGTCGAGGTCATTGACCCCGCCCTTCTCCATCCCGCGAGAAGCGTGGCTGCCCATGCCGATGACATTGAGTTCGCCATCAGGCAATACTTCGCCAACCAGTACCGCCACCTTGGTCGTGCCGATATCCAGTCCGACAATCAAATTTCTATCTGCGGTGTTGGTCATTCACTTTCTCTTCGCTTTTCTTCCAGCCAACTGCCATCCCGGTGTCGTATCGAAGATCCACGTAAGCAACCCGCTCACGGGGCTCGATGACCGGAAAGGCATCGATAAACCGCTGCAGACGAAGCGCGATATCCGAGCGCCCCACAAACAGCTGAATGTTGCCATCCAGGGTCAGTTCCCAGGCATGGCGGGGGGTCAGATTCACCCCCAGCAACTTGTATCCCTTGGCCGCCAGCAGCGTTTCGTACTGATGGCTGGCTTCCAGCACCTTGGCGGCCTGATCATCGGGCCCGGACAACTGCATCAGGGGCTTCTTCACCCTGTCCGGGGCACTGAATACCTCACCCTTGGTGTTGACGAAGCGGTTGCCGTTCCAGCGAGCCGCCACATCCTGTTCCGTGAGATAGACCTTGATCTTGTTCGGCCACTTCTTTCGTACCGAGACCTGGGCCACCCAGGGCAGAGCGTTCAGACGCGCCTGCAATTCGTTCACATCCAGCTCGAAGAAGTTGCGAAGTTCGGCACCATCCAGCACGGCAGCACGCAACTCATCGGCCTTCAAATATTCGTGTTGCCCCTGCAGCAACAGCTCGCTCATGGGCAACCGACTGGCATCCGTCAGCCAGTCTTTAACATCCAGCGCAGTCTGGTAGAGCCCCCACATGACCAGGATGAAAAATGCCACCCCGGCGATGAAGCCCCCCTTGGTGCGCCCTTGTGCCCTTGCCTCCACCCGATCGATCCCCGTAAAACGCGCCATGCCGGTCACTTGCAGACCGGTTCGCCATTATATAGGCCTCGGCTTGGCGGTCAAAATACTCATTGGGCCCTCAGGCACCGGATTTCATGCTATCCACGCTCAATTTCATCTCGCCGAGACGACGGGCCAGCGCACCGACGTTACCCGCCCCCTGGGTCAATACCAGATCCCCCTCACCAATCAGGTCGGCCAGCACCGCGGGCACATCGTCCGGCGTTGCGACAAAGATGGGCTCCAGGGTGCCGCGGGAGCGGATGGAACGGCACAGGGCACGACCATCGGCACCGGGAATGGGCTCCTCACCGGCGGCATAGACCTCCAGCATCACCAGCACGTCCACCTTGGAGAGCACGTCCGCGAAATCTTCGTAGAGATCCCGGGTACGGCTGTAGCGGTGCGGCTGGAACACCATCACCAGCCGCTTCTCGGGCCAGCCGGCGCGAGCGGCGTTGATGGTCACCTTCACTTCGCTCGGGTGATGACCGTAATCGTCCACCAGCATGGCCTTGCCACGGCCGGTTTCAAACTCGCCATATTGCTGGAAGCGGCGCCCCACCCCTTCAAACTTGGAAAGTGCCTGGATGATGGCCTCGTCGCCGATGCCGTCTTCGGTTGCCACCGCGATGGCGGCGGCGGCGTTGAGGGCGTTGTGGATGCCCGGCAGATTCAGGGTCACCTCCAGCTCACCCGCCCCTGCACGGCGCACCCGGAAGCGGCTGCGATTGCTGGTCTGCACGAAGTCCAGCACCTGCACATCGGCATCATCGCTCAGACCGTAGGTGAGGGTAGGACGGGCGATCTCCGGCAGCATGCCGCGGATCACGGGGTCATCCACGCACACCACGGCCAGGCCGTAGAACGGCAGATTGTGCAGGAAATCGATGAAGGTGGCCTTCAACCTGGAGAAATCGCCACCATAGGTGTCCATGTGATCCGCTTCGATATTGGTCACGATGGAGACCATGGGTTGCAGATGCAGGAAGGAGGCGTCGCTCTCGTCCGCCTCGGCAATCAGATAACGGCTGCTGCCCAGGCGGGCATTGGTGCCGGCGCTGTTGAGCAGACCGCCGATGACGAAGGTGGGGTCGCGATCCGCCTCGGCATAGATGCTCGCCACCAGACTGGTGGTGGTGGTCTTGCCGTGGGTCCCGGCAATGGCGATGCCGTGACGGAAGCGCATCAGCTCAGCCAGCATTTCGGCGCGGCGCACCACGGGAATACGCAGCTCGCGGGCAGCCAGCAGCTCGGGGTTGTCCTGCTTGATGGCGGTGGAAACCACCACCACGCTGGCACCGTCCACATGCTCGGCACTGTGACCGACAAAAATGTGTGCGCCCAAAGAGGCCAGGCGTTCGGTCACCCCGTTGCGGGCCAGATCAGAGCCGGTCACCTGATACCCTTCATTGGCAAGCACTTCCGCAATACCGCCCATACCGGCGCCACCGATGCCGATGAAGTGGATGCGACGCACGCGGCGCATTTCGGGGATAACGGTACGCAGTTTTGCCAGTTCAACCTTGGTCATAGTTCTTTCTCAATTCGTGGCCACAGGCCATTTTCATTCGGCGACATTCATCAGTTCGAAGACAGAAGCGGGGCCTTGGCGGCACATCTTGGCCTTCCATCTCGTTTGGCTCAGCCGGTGGCGAGCCGTTTGCACTCATCGGCAACCCGTTCGGCGGCATCGATGATGGCGACCCGGCGCGCGGCCTGGGCCATGTTCAACAGGGTTTCCCTGCGCCCGGCGAGCCAGGAGAGGCGCGACGCCAGCGCCGCCGGCGTCAGCTCTGACTGGGGCAGGAACTCGGCCGCACCGCCGTCGACCAGGGTCAGGGCGTTGCGGGTCTGGTGATCGTCCACCGCATGGGGCAGGGGCACGAAGATGGCGGCCACACCGGCGGCGGCCACTTCGGAGACGGTCAATGCGCCGGCGCGGCACACTACCAGGTCCGCCCAGGCATAGGCATCCGCCATGTCCTTGATAAATTCACTCACCTCGGCCTCGACCCCCAGCCCGGCATAGGAGGCAGCCACGGCCTCCCCGTTGCCCTTGCCGCACTGGTGACGCACCTCGATGGGCACACCGGCAGCTGCAACCGCAGGAGGCACCTGCTCGTTGAGGACCCGGGCCCCCAGGCTGCCACCGACCACAAGCAGGCGCAGAGGATCGCTGCTGCTGCGCAGTTGGGGATCCGGCAGCGCCACCACCTCGGGGCGCACCGGGTTGCCCACCACGGCGGTGCGGGCATTGGGGGCGAAGGCACCGGGGAAGGCCATCAGTACCCGCCTGGCGATACGGGCCAGCAGCTTGTTGGTCAGGCCGGCGGCGGCATTCTGCTCGTGCAGCAGCAGCGGAATGCCGGACAGCCAGGCGGCCACGCCACCCGGGCCGGAGGCGAAGCCCCCCATGCCCAGCACCACATCGGGCTGGATGGTCTTGAGCACCTGGCGGGCCTGCAGCACGGATTTGATGACACGGTAGGGCGCCGCGAGCAGACGCTTGATGCCGTTGCCACGCACCCCCTGGATGTCGATGAAGGAGATGGGATAACCATGGGCAGGCACCAGCTCCGCCTCCATCCGGTCGGCAGTGCCAAGCCAGTGGATGGTCCAGCCCTGGGCCTTGAGGCGATCGGCGACGGCCAGGCCGGGGAACACATGCCCCCCGGTACCACCCGCCATCACCAGTAACGTCTTGCTCACGCAACCTCCCGCACGCGCGCCTGGGCACTCGCCTGGCGCAACTCGAAATCGATACGAATCAACATGCTCACCGCCACCATCATGATGATGAGACTGGAGCCGCCATAACTGACCAGCGGCAGGGTCAGCCCCTTGGTAGGCATCATGCCGCTGGCGGCACCGACGTTGACGAAAGTCTGGAAACTGAACCAGATGCCGATGCCGATGGCCAGATAACCTTCATAGAGCCGCTCGGCCACCAGCGCCTGGTGACCCAGCTTGAGCGCCTTCACCGCCAGCGCAAAAATCAGGAAGAGTGCGCCAAGCACCCCCACGTAGCCCAGCTCTTCGCCCAGAATGGCGAACACGAAGTCGGTGTGGGCCTCCGGCAGGTACTCCATCTTCTGGATGGAGTTGCCGAGCCCCTCGCCAAACCAGCTCCCCCGACCAAAGGCCATCAGGGACTGGGTCAGCTGATAGCCGCTGCCAAAGGGATCGGCCCAGGGGTCGAGGAAGGAGGTCACCCGCCGCATCCGGTAGGGCTCCGCGATGATCAGGGTCACCACGGCGCTCACCCCCACCAGGATGAGACCGATGAACTGCACCAGCCGGGCACCGGCCAGGAACAGCATCCCGAGGGAGGTGACGAACATCACCACCACTGACCCGAGATCCGGCTGAGCCAGCAGCAGGATGGCCACCACGAACAGCACCGCCATGGGTTTCATGAAACCGATGAAGCGTTCGCGCACCTCGCTCTGGCGGCGCACCAGATAGCCCGCCAGATAGACGAACAGCGCCAGCTTGCCGAACTCGGCCGGCTGCAGGTTGAAGGGGCCCAGCGGCAGCCAGCGTACCGAGCCGTTGACGCTGCGCCCCACCAGCAACACCATCACCAGCAGCACGATGGCCAGCAACAACATGGGGCCGTTGTAGTGCTGCCAGCGTGCCATGGGTACCTGCAACACGAACCAGGAGATACCCAGCGCCATCACCAGGAACATGCCGTGGCGCTTCACGAACATGAAGGGGTCGTTGTTGATGGCGATCCCCTCCGGAATGGAAGCGGACGCCACTATCACCAGCCCGACGCCCATCAGGGCGAGAGCCAGTACCACCAGCTGCCGATCGTAGAGACCGGCGGGGCGCGCCGGTAGCAACCAGCGTTGCAAGAATCCCGCAACCACGCGCAGGGCGTTCATAAGCCCATCACCAGTTCGGTGAAGCGATCGCCGCGCGCTTCAAAGGATTTGAACTGATCCAGGCTCGCGCAGGCCGGGGCCAGCAGCACCCAGTCTCCGGGCCTGGCATCGGCCGCCGCCTTGGCGACAGCAGCGTCAAGATCGGCAACCCGCTCGGTCTGTTCGCCCAGGGCCAGCAGCACCTCGGCATCCTGACCAAAGCAGTACATGTGATCGATCTGGCTGCCGAGCAGGGCCTGCACCGGGCCGAAGTCCTGCCCCTTGCCCTGGCCACCGGCCAGCAGCAGCAGGCGGCCCTTGACCGCTTCACGCACCCCGGCCACGGCGGCCAGGGTCGCCCCCACGTTGGTGGCCTTGGAGTCGTTGATCCAGCGCACCCCATTTACCTCCCGCACGAAGCGGGCACGGTGAGGCAGGCCTTCAAAGCGGCGCAGCACGGCAAGTTGTGCCTCGCGGGGAATGCCCACCGCATCGCACAGGGCCATGGCCGCCAGGGCATTGGCCTGGTTGTGGGCACCCACTATCTTCATCTCGTCCACCGCCAGGAGTGGCTCGCCGTGCAAGGTCAGCCAGTGACGGCCCTCCAGCTCGCAGCGACCGTAGCCGTTGCAGTCGAGGCCGAAACTCTGCCACACCTGACCCACATCGGGCAGGGTCTGGGGATCGTCGCGATTCACCAGGATGTGCTGGGAGTGCTGATGGATCTCCATCTTGGCGGCGCGGTAATCCGCCATGCCGGCATAGCGATCCATATGATCTTCACTGAGGTTCAGGACCACGGAGGCGGCGGCCCGCAGGCTGTGGGTGGTCTCGAGCTGGAAGCTGGAGAGCTCCAGCACGCAGAGATCCATGGGCTGCTTGAGGAGCGACAGCGCCGGGGTGCCGATATTGCCCCCCACACCGACCTTGAGCCCCGCCTCGGCGATCATCTCACCCACTAGCGTGGTGACCGTGCTCTTGCCGTTGGAACCGGTGATGGCGATGACGGGCGTCTGGGTTTCACGCACGAACAGTTCGATGTCACCGACGATGCGCACCCCGAACTCGGCGGCAGCCTTCAACTCCGGAGTCGCCAGGGCTATGCCCGGGCTGGCCACTATCATGTGCGCCTGCTTGAGCCGCTCCGCGTCCAGCCCGTGGATGAGCTCCACCTCGGGGGGAAGCTCGTCCTTGCCCGGCGGGTTGGCACGGGTGTCCATCACCAGGGGCGTGACGCCGCGGTCGAGGAAGTAATCGACGCAGGAGAGTCCGGTTTTGCCGAGTCCGATGATGATGACCATGGCTTACCTCACCTTCAGGGTGGCGAGGCCAAGCAGCACCAGCATGAGGGTGATGATCCAGAAGCGCACGATGACGCGCGGCTCCGGCCAGCCCTTCTTCTCATAGTGGTGATGGATGGGGGCCATGCGGAAGATCCGCACGCCGCGCAGTTTGTAGGATCCGACCTGCAGGATCACCGAGACGGTCTCCATCACGAAGACGCCCCCCATGATCACCAGCAGGAACTCCTGGCGCACCAGCACCGCGATGGTACCGAGCGCGCCGCCCAGGGCCAGGGAACCCACGTCCCCCATGAAGACCTGGGCCGGGTAGGTGTTAAACCAGAGGAAGCCCAGGCCCGCGCCCACGATGGCGGTACAGACGATCACCAGTTCGGAGGTGTAGGGCACGTAGGGAATGTGCAGGTAGTTCGCGAAGTTGACGTTGCCGGTCGCCCAGGCGATCAGGGCGAAGCCCCCCGCCACCATCACGGTGGGCATGATGGCGAGGCCATCCAGGCCATCGGTCAGGTTGACCGCGTTGGAAGTACCGACGATGACGAAGTAGGTCAGCAGGATGAACATCAGGCCGAGCTGGGGCATCACATCCTTGAGGAAGGGGACCACCAGCTGGGTCTGACCATCGTGGGTGGCCGTGGCGTAGAGGAAGACCGCCACACCCAGCGCGACCGCGGACTGCCAGAAGTACTTCCAGCGGGCGATGAGGCCGTCGGTGTTCTTGCGCACCACCTTGAGATAGTCATCGGCAAAACCGATGGCGCCATAGGCCCCCAGCACGAACAGCACCAGCCAGACATAGGGGTTGTCGAGGCGGCACCAGAGCAGCACAGAAGTGAAGATGGCTGCAATGATCATCAGGCCGCCCATGGTCGGGGTGCCCTTCTTGCTGAGGTGGGATTCGGGACCGTCGTTGCGGATCACCTGGCCGAACTTCATGATCTGCAGGCGACGGATGAGGCGCGGCCCCATCCAGAGCGCCACCACCAGACCGGTGATGATCGACAGGATGGCGCGAAACGTCAGGTAGGAGAAGACGTTGAAGAAGGTGAAGTGCGGGGTGAGCAGTTCCGCCAGCCAGACTAGCATGTGGCTGACTCCTGATGGCCCTTGACCATCTCGACGATATCTTCCATGCGGGAGCCACGGGCGCCCTTGACCAGAATCGAAATTTCCTGATGTGTCTTTATCATTTGCGCAAGCACTTCAAACAACGACGCCTTGTTATCGAAATGTCGGCCAGCCGCGGCATCTGCGGTGTGGCGACTCTGTTCCCCTACGGTCAGCACGGCATCGAGGCCCTGCTCACGGGCGTGGTGTCCGACCCGGGCATGCTGCGCGGCGGACTCCTCACCCAACTCTTTCATGTCACCGAATACCAGCACCTTGTAGCCGTTCATGGCGGTCAGGGCATCGATACCCGCCAGCACGGACTCCACGCTGGCGTTGTAGGTGTCATCCACCAGGGTGAGGCCACCCCAGCGTTGCACGCAGAAACGGCCCTTGACCGGCGCCATCTGCTCCAGCCCCGCCTTGACGGACGCAAGCGATGCGCCCAGGGCCAGGGTCCCGGCGGCAGCAGCCAGGGCGTTGGCCACGTTGTGGCGGCCCGGAATGGCCAGGGTCAGGTTCACCTCTCCCTGGGGCGTCACCATCACGAACCCGGCACAACCCTGCTCGTTGAGCACGATGTCGCGGGCGTGGAACGGCTGACGCTGATCCTCGAGGGAGAAGGCGCAGTGGATGCCCTTTTCACGCCACTTCGGCCAGAACTCGTTGTCGGCATTGACGATGGCGGTGCCGCCCTCGCCTAACCCTTCGAAGATTTCGCTCTTGGCATGGAACACCCCTTCCAGGGAGCCAAAGCCTTCCAGGTGCGCGGCAGCGACGTTGTTGATGATGGCGGCGTCGGGTCTGGCGAGCGACGTGGTCCAGGCGATCTCGCCCGGGTGGTTGGCTCCCAGCTCCATCACCGCGAACTGGTGTTGCGGCTCGAGGCGCAGCAGGGTCAGCGGCACCCCCACCTCGTTGTTGAAGTTGCCGGCGGTGGCCAGCACCTCCCCTTCACAACGCAGGATGGCCGTCGCCATCTCCTTCACCGTGGTTTTGCCACAGCTGCCGGTGATGGCGAGCACTTTCGGATTGATGCGCTCGCGCACCAGCCTGCCCAGACGCCCAAGCCCCTTGAGGGTGTCGCCCACCACCAGTTGTGGAATGGCCAGCGGCAATTCGCGCTCCACCAGCAGGGCACTGGCGCCGGCGGCAACCGCCTGGTCGCAGAAATCGTGGGCGTCGAAACGCTCGCCGCGCAGGGCCACGAACAGCGCCCCCGCGCCCAGGGTACGGGTGTCGGTGCTGACCGCCGTGATCTCATGGTCGCCCCCGATCAGACGGGCATCGAGCACCTGCGCCAGGTCGGCAAGCCTGAGGGTCATCATTTGAATGACTCCATTAATGTGTGCAAGGCGGCTGCGACGGTTTCCCGATCGCTGTAGTGCCGCTTGTCGGTTCCAATGATCTGATAATCCTCGTGGCCTTTGCCAGCCACCAGGATGATGTCCTCTTTGCTCGCTTGACTCAGTGCCAGCTGGATTGCCTTGGTCCTGTCGTGCTCAATCTGCACGGCGCCGGGATCGCGAAGACCCGCCACCATGTCGGCCATGATCCGGGCCGGCTCCTCGGTACGGGGGTTGTCGTCGGTCAGGATCACGCAGTCCGCATGCTGCTCCGCCATGGCAGCCATCATGGGACGCTTGCCGCGATCCCTGTCGCCACCACAACCCACCAGGCACCAGAGCCGGCCGTGACAGTGCACCCGCAGGGCCTGCAAGGCCTTCTCCAGCGCATCCGGGGTGTGGGCGTAATCGACCACGGCGAGCGGCGCATCGCCACCGCCGAAGCACTCCATGCGACCGGTCACCGGTTGCAGTCTGGGGGCCGTCGCCAGCAGGTCATCGAAGTCGTAGCCGAGCACCAGCATGGCACCCATGGCGCCCAGCACGTTGCTGACGTTGAAGCGGCCGAGCAAGGGGGCGGATAATACACCATTCCCCCAGCTGGAGTTAATGCGCGTATCAAAACCTTGTTGGTGGAAGTGGGGATCCTGCGCCGTCAGTTGTCGTCCGGCATGGTTTTCAATCGGACCATGAACCCCGAAGGCCACCGCACCGGGATAGGTCGCCAGCCATTGCCGTCCCAGATGGTCATCGGCGTTGATGACGGCGCAAGGCTCATCCACCAGCTTCAGCAGCTCCTCCTTGGCGGCGGCATAGGCCTCCATGGTGCCGTGATAGTCCAGATGATCCCGGCTCAGGTTGGTGAAGACTGCCGCGGCAAACGGCAGGGCCGCCACGCGATGCTGCACCAGACCGTGGCTGGAGACCTCCATCGCCACCAGATCAGCCCCCTGCTGCTGCAAGGCGGCCAGATTGGCCTGCACCTGGACCGCGCTGCCCGTGGTGTTCTCTGCTTCGATGAGCTCGCCAAACAGACCGTTGCCTATGGTGCCCATGACCCCGGCCTTGCCCCCCAGCAGGGTGCGCCAGTTGGCCACCAGCAGGGCCGTGGTGCTCTTGCCGTTGGTGCCCGTGATGCCCACCAGTTGCAGCTTTTGCGCAGGGTGACCGTAGAAATGACCGGCCAGCTCGGAGAGACGAGCGGGAAGATCCCTCATGCCGATGCAGGGGATCTGGGTCGCCGGAGGGACGAATTCTCCGTCCTCCTCAAACAGCACGGCGGTCGCTCCCTGAGCCACCGCCTGTTCGATGAAGCGCCTGCCATCCACCTGATGGCCACGAATCGCCACGAAGAGCGAGCCGGGACCGACCCGCCGGCTGTCGAGCTGGAGATCGGTGAGGGAAAGCGCCGGGGCATCGATGCCGAAGCGGCTCATCAGTTGATCAAGTGTGCGGGGCGGCATGGGAAGCCTCCGAAAATGCGGGAATGCGGGCGCTCGTACACGCCATGGAAAACGCCCCGACAGCAGCGGGGCCGATGGAAAAAGCCGGATGCCCGTCAAGTACGCGGTGCGCCATTGTTGGCCTCCGTGCGGGCAAGCTTGGCGGGTACCTCGGGCGGGATCGCATCGGGACGGATGTTGAAGAGCTGCAACACGCCTCCCATGGCCTCCGCAAAGGGCGGGGTCGCCACGGCACCGCCGTAGTAGGCATCCCCCTTGGGCTCGTTGATCACCACCACCATGACGAAACGGGGATTGCTGGCCGGCGCGAAACCGGCAAACCAGGCCATGTAGTCCTTGCCATAGCCCCCAGCCACGGCCACCTTGGCGGTACCACTCTTGCCACCGACCCGATAACCGGGGATCTGGGCCTTGGGAATGGCATTGCTGACCACGTACTCCAGCGCCTGCAGCATGGCGGCCGCGTTGTTGTGGTCGATGACCTGCTCACCCTTGGGCGGCTTGGTCACCTTGATGATGGAGAGCGGCACCCGCTTGCCCTTGTTGGCCAGGGTGGCGTAGGCGGAGGCGAGCTGCAGCGGGGTCACCCGGAGGCCGTAGCCGAACGACAGGGTGGCCCGCTCGATGTCGGACCAGCGGCGACGCTGGGGCAGCATGCCGCTGCTCTCCCCCATCAGGCCGCTGCCGGTATCCATCCCGAAGCCCACCATGCTGAGGGTGTTGATCATCTCCTGGGCCGGCATCCGCAGCGCGATGCGCGACATGCCGATGTTGGAGGAGTAGCGCAGGATGTCGTACAGGTTGGTCGCCTTGTGGATGCTCACATCACGGATTTGCTTGGCCCCGATAAAGAGCGGTCCACCCGGGATGAAATCCTTCCAGCTGGTGACGCCGGCCTGCAAGGCACTGAGCAAAATCAAGGGCTTGACCGTGGAACCCGGCTCGTAGGTGTCGGTGACCACCCGGTTTCGCACCCGGAAACTCTGGTACTGGCCGCGGTTGTTCGGGTTGTAGGAGGGGGTGTTGACCATGGCGAGTACCTCGCCGGTCTTCACATCCAGCATCACCATGGAGCCGGAGGTGGCCTTGTTCTCGTCGGTAGCCCGTTTGAGGGCGCGATAGGCCAGCGCCTGCACCCGCTGATCGATGCTCAGTTGCAGATCGTTGGCGTGCTTGCCCTCTTTCACCAGGCCCAGGCGCTCGATGACGCGGCCCTGCCTGTCCTTGCGCACCCTCATCTCGCCAGGGGTTGCGGTCAGCCACTCGTTGTAGCTGCGCTCAATCCCCTCGATGCCGCTGCCATCGATGTTGGTCACCCCCACCAAGTGGGAGCTTATCTCGCCGGTCGGGTAGAAACGGCGCGCCTCGGGGCGCAGATAGATGCCCCCCAGCTTCAACCCCTTGATGTACTCGGCCACCGCAGGCGTCACCTGCCGCTGCAGATAGACGAAGCGCTTGCTCGGGTTGGCGATGCGATGCTTGAGGGTGTTGATGTCGAGCTTGAGCACCGCGGAGAGTGCCAGCCAGGCACGCTCGTTGTGGATGGCACCGGACTCATGCACCGTCTTGGGATCAGCCCAGACCGCTTCGACCGGTACGGATACCGCCAACTGTTCGCCATTGCGGTCCGTGATCATGCCGCGCACCGCCTGGGTGGAGGTGGTGCGCAGGGAGCGCATGTCCCCCTCCTGGCGCAGTCTGTCCGGATCGATCACCTGGATCCAGGCCAGCCGCAGGATCAGCCCCGCAAACGCGATGCCGATGAAGAAAACCAGGGTACGAAAGCGCCACGGGTAGAGTGAGGGTGCTTTCGCCTTGGCTTTGTCCTTTGCCGGAGCCTTGGTGGCGGCCTTGCGTGTCATGGTTGTGTAATTACCTTTTCAGTGGTCACCAGGGGACGAGCCATCTGCAACTTGTCCATGGCCAGACTCGCCACCCGGGAGTGCTCAGCCAGTGTGCCCTGTTCCAGCAAGAGGTGGCGCCACTCGATGTTGAGCCTGTCCTCCTCCGCCATCAGATCGTTCTGCTTGGCCGTCAGACCCCGGGTCATGTTGGTCACCAGGATCACCGCAAAGGCGGTGACCAGCACTGCGACGGTCAACAGGACCTGCAACTTGTGGCGCCAGAGATCCGCAACGATCTCCCTGGCGAGGTGAACGCGCACGTCGCTCATCGCTTACTCCGCAAGACGCTCTGCGACCCGCAGCACCGAGCTGCGGGACCGGGTGTTTTCATTGACCTCGTGGTCGGAAGGCTTGAGTGCCTTGCCGATCGACTTCAGCTTGCGACCACCGGCCAGCTGGGCTTCGGTCAGAGGGATCCCGTGGGGTACTTCCGGACCTTTCTCATGCTTGCGAATAAAATGCTTCACCAGCCGATCTTCCAGAGAGTGGAAGCTGATGACGGAGAGACGACCGTGAGGAGCCAGCACGTCCAGCGCGCCGTTGAGGGCGGTTTCAATTTCGTCCAGCTCGCTGTTGATATAGATGCGGATGGCCTGGAAGCTGCGGGTCGCCGCGTGCTTGCCCTTCTCCTTGCTCGGGTTGACCCGGGCAATCATCTCCGCCAGCTGGCGGGTGCGCACATAGGGCTCTGTCACCCGATCGTGCACGATGGCGCGAGCAATCTTCTTGGCGAAGCGCTCCTCACCGAAGGTTTTCAGCACCCAGGCGATGTCGTCCACATCGGCACGGGCCAGCCACTCGGCGGCGCTCTGACCGGAGGTGGGATCCATCCTCATGTCGAGCGGGCCGTCCTTCATGAAGCTGAAGCCACGTTCGGCATCGTCAAGCTGGGGGGAGGAGACACCGAGATCCAGCAGGAAGCCATCGACCTTGCCCAGCAGGCCGCGCTCGGTCAGATAGCGGGTGATGCCGGAGAAGGGACCGTGCACGATCTCGAAACGGGGATCCTGGATCTTGGCCGCCTCGGCAATGGCCTGGGGATCCCGGTCGATGGCGATCAGACGGCCATTGGGGCCCAGATGCTGGAGAATGAGACGAGAGTGACCACCCCGGCCAAAGGTACCGTCGACGTAGATACCGTCCGGCTTGATGGCCAGCCCTTCGACGGCTTCGTGCAACAGCACTGTGATGTGTTCAGCGGCTTGGGTCATTTATAAAGAAAAATCCTGTAGTCGTGGTGAACTTGCCCAGTCGTCCTCGGGCAGGCCCAGGATGTCGTCGTTGATCTGTTGTTGCCAGCGGGCTTCATCCCACAGCTCGAATTTGTTGAGCTGGCCCACCAGCATGACTTTCTTGTCCAGCCCGGCATGGCTGCGCAGCGGCTGGCTGAGCAGCAGACGGCCATTGCCATCCAGTTCGCATTCGGCCGCGTGGCCGAGCAGCAGACGCTGCAGGCGGCGTTCTGCCGGGTTGGTGCTGGAAAGGGTCTTCAGCTTGCGCTCCACCTCTTCCCATTCATTCAGGGGATAAAGCAGCAGACAGGGATGGGCGATGTCGATGGTGCAGACCAGCTGGCCGTCGCATTCGTCGCGCAGCCAATCACGAAATTTGGTCGGAATCGCCAACCGCCCCTTGCTGTCCAGGCTGATGGCGTGAGCGCCACGCAACAAATTGCAGTCCCCGAAGGTGAGTTATGGGGGCTAGATGCCCAATAAAACCACTTTGATCCACTTTTCTCCACCATGAAGTTTAAGGACGAGCAGGGGGCTTTTCAAGCAAGGATCTCGGGCATGGGGAACATATTGACGCAGCGTGATGGGACTACCGATTAAATGAATTGATTTTCCACAAGTTATTCATGGGGGAATTAAATCATCCCGGCGAAGTGTGCCTCGTAATTAATCGATTTCACGGGGAAATGATGAAACGGAACAGCACGACGGCGCACAGGATAATGCTGACGCCCACCACGGGATAGATGATATAGCCATCCCCTACCCGACGGGCTCGCAGCACCACCAGCTGGCAGAGCAGCAGGTTATAGACGATGAGAAGAAAAGTCAGCAGTAGATTGGCGCCCAATGTCAGCTCGTCGGCATACATGATATAGAGCCACATCAAACCAAAATTAACGAGGATCAGATAAAGCAGAAATTTCTGAATCGCCCTGCCCGCCTTTGGGGTCTTTTTTACTCGTGTTATCATGCTTATCACGTCCTGGATACCACATGAACAGTCGACAGATATTGTCAAAAACTGTTGAGATACATCGTGTTTTTATCATTTTCCCGCCAGGCTCTGTCCGCTGTTGCCAAAATATCCCTGCGCCTTCTCCCCGGGCTCTCGCTACTGAGCAGTGCCGTTTGTTACTCCTATGATCATTATCACTGGCAGGCGGGTTTTCCTACCCCCGTTGTCGGCCCGGGTGCCGAACTGGTCAACGAGCAGACCCGCTTTCTGCTGCGCCAGCGCAGCCACCTGCAAACGAGGCTCGCCGAGTCCCAGCCCATGATCCGCTGGGTCACGGAGCAGGTTCAGACGCGAAAACTCCCACCCATGCTGGCACTGCTGCCCCTGATCGAGAGCAGCTACCGGCTTGACGTGATCTCCTCGGCGGGCGCCGCCGGGCCCTGGCAGTTGATGCCGGATACCGCAGCCCGCTTCTCCGTCCCCATGACGAACGGCTTCGATGGCCGCTATTCCCTGCCATTGGCGACGGAGGCGGCGCTCTCCTACCTCGGGTGGCTGCATCAATTCTTCGGGCAGGACTGGTTGCTGGCACTGGCGGCCTACAACGCGGGAGAGGGAAGAGTACTGAAGGCGGTGCTCAACGGCGGGACACGCAATGTGTGGGAGTTGCAGTTGCCTACCGAAACGCGCCTCTATGTGGCGCGCTTCCTCGCGCTCTCCCAATTGCTGGACAGAGCGGCGCAGCACGGGTTTGTCCTGCCGCCCTGGCAGGCGGGAGAAAATATCCGGGTCTGGCGGCAGCCAGGGGGCTGCTCATTGCTGGAGTGGGCCATGGAACGGGGGGTTGCCATGAACGAGGCAAGCCGGTGGAATCCCGCCTGGCGATTGCCCGATCCCCGGGAGGTGAGTGACTGCCCCATCGTTTATGGCGGGGGCAAGGCCCCTCCTGCCCCGCGTCATCAAGAGACACGCCCGCAGCTGGTGCGGGCCGTGTCCCTGGAAAGCCTGCACGATCCCCTGCTGTTGCTGCCTGCACGGGGACTGGACATGGGGCGGGGAGGCCTCACTCTTGAGCGGTTGCCGGATCCACTGGGATTGGAGCAGGCTCGCCCTCTGCTGGCGCCATGAAACAGTGGCGCCAGTGGCTCAGAACAGGCGCGAGATCCACCGAGTCAGGATCGACCCATCGCGCGCCGTAGAAGCTGAGGTACTGGCCTATGGCCCTGCGATGGGTGATATGACACGCCAGCACGATCCGCGGTGACAACGACAGGCTGACGTTATCGGGCAAGGTAAAACGGGCGGGGGCGAGGAAACCGACCCCACCCGGTCCGATATCCTTGATCACCGCCCGTCCGATGCGCTTGTCGAACAGCAGGCCGGACACCATGAGCCGGGCAGCGATGCCGCAACTCTGGGATTCCAGGGGCGTGGTCCCGTCATGGAGATACCAGCGCGGCAGTTTGCGCCTGGGATCCTTGAACGGTGTCACGGGGGGCAGATCGGCGTCAGGGGTTTCCATGGGCAACGGCGTCCTTGGCTGTCCGGGTGGCGGCTTGGGTTTGGGCACTGAACAGCTGCTCCAGGCTCTTTTCCGCCTGGGTCGTCATCACCAGCAACTCGATGCGGCGGTTCTGGCTGTCTTTGGGATCGGCGGTGTTGTCCAGCATGGTATCCGACATGGCGACCACCTGACCCACCCGCTCGGGGGGCATGCCGCCAGCAAGCAGGACACGCCTCGCCATCATGGCGCGATCGGAGGAGAGCTCCCAGTTGCTGTAGTTGTCACCGGCAAAGGGGGTGCTGTCGGTGTGGCCCGAGATCATGACCCGGTTCTCCACTCGCTGGAAAACAGGGGCCAGAGCCATCAGCAGGTGGCGGAAATAGGGGCTGATCCGCGCACTGCCCCGGCTGTACATCTCGCGCTCGTCATCGTCGCGGATCAGGATCCGCAGACCCTGGGGCACCAGTTGCAGCTCCAGGTTGTTTCTGGCCTGCATCTGATCCGCCATGGACCCGATGAAACCGGCCAACTGCGCCATCTGCTTTTCTCCCTCAATCTTGCCCACCAGCAGGCTCTCATAGCCTCCCTTGGCACCATCGGTAAAGATGCTGCGATCCCGCTCCATGTGTCTGGGCATGCGCTGCCCCTCCTCCACGAACTGGGGACTCAACTCCTCCAGTACCGAGGGGTTGCCGCCAAGATCCACCGGATAGGGGCTGTTGCTGATGTCGAACGGGTTTGCCTCGCTGTCCATGATGCTGTAGTCGCGCAGACGGCTGGCCACCACATCCCGCTCCTCCTGGCTGGAGACGGCCAGGATCCAGAGCACCATGAAGAAGGCCATCATGGCCAGGGTGAAGTCGGCGAAGGCCACCTTCCATGCACCGCCCCCCTTGGGAGCGCTGCTGCGCCGCTGCTGGCGCTTGATGACGATCTGCTCGTGGTTGCGCATCACATGGCCCTGTTGGTCACCCAGTCTTCCAGTTCGAGGAAGCTGGGTTTCACGTCAGGTTCCAGCATCTTGCGGCCGGAATCGACGGAGAGCAGCGGCGTCTTGCCCCGCAGCTGAGCGATCAAAATCGACTTGATGCACATCAGCATGCCGATACGACGCTTGACCATCTCTTCCATGGCATTGCTGATGGGCTCCAGCAGGCAATAACAGAGGAAGATGCCGATGAAGGTGCCCACCAGGGCGGCCGCCACATGCACCCCTATGTTGCTGAGGGGGCCGTCGAGTTGCTGCATGGTGATGATGATCCCCATCACCGCCGCCAGGATCCCGAAGCCGGGGCAGGCCTCCCCTGTCTTGTGCAGCGCGTGGGCGGGCTTGAGCATGTCCTCCTCGATGGCCATGATCTCCTGCTCCAGTATGGTGTCGAGCTCATGGGGCGTGATCTTGCCCATGCCCAGCAGACGCAGGTTGTCGATGATGAAGCCCAGCAGTTGCGGATCTTCCGATACCTGGGGATACATGAGGAAGACGGAACTCTGCTGCGGATTCTCCACGTGTTCGTCCAGCGCCTTCATCCCCTTGTTGCGGGTCTCTTCCAGCAGTTGGTGCATCAGGGTCAGCAGTTCGCGATAGATCTCCTTCTCGTCCTTGTTGGACTTGAAGCAAAGCTTCATCTGGCGCCACATTTCATGCATCACCTCCTTGGAATTGCCAAGGAACATGGAGCCGACCGCCGCCCCTATGATGATGATGAGTTCGGCAGGCTGCCACAGGGCGATGGGGCGCCCCCCGGCCATCATGAAGCCGCCGATCACACACACGAAAATGACACCAAGACCAATCTGTTTTTGCATGGATGCTCCCGCAGAAATCAACAAGACTCCCCCCGCGGGGAGAGGCATAACTATATGGAGTCGACCAATCGCTGCTTGAGCTGAAGGACGCACTGCTTGTGGAGCTGACACACCCGCGACTCGGTCAGCCCGAGCACCAGTGCAATCTCCTTCATGTTCAATTCCTGCTGGTAATAGAGGGAAAGCAGCAGCTGTTCACGCTTGTCCAGGGTGCCGAGCACCTTGGCAAGGGTCATGGCCAGATCCTGATCGTCAGACTCGGATGCTGGCGCCCTGCCTCCGTTCTCCAGCCACTCCTCCAGACTCTGCAACGCCTCGGCCTGGCTCGCATAGGCGAGCTGGCGCACCTCCTCGACGGTGCAGGACAGCGCCTGTGCCAGCTCCTGCTCGGTCGGGTTGCGCCCCAGACGATTGAACAGCTCCCGCTGTACCTGGTTGTGACCGTGCACCTGCTGGCGCAGCTGACGGGGTCGCCAGTCAAGGCGCCGCAGCTCGTCCAGCATGGCTCCCCGTACCCGCTTGAAGGCATAGCTCTCGAACTGGGCATCCGGTTCACCCCCATAGCGACGCCAGGCTTCCAGCAGCCCCATCATGCCGACCTGCTCCATGTCCTCCTGATCGAAGCTGGCGCTCACCTGACTGCGCAGGTGAGTGGCTGCCCGCTTCACCAGAGGCAGATAACGGCTCAGGATCACCTGCTCACCGGTGCGGGGAGCGGAGGCGGTCAGTTCGCAGGGAGTATCCCAACCAGCGTCCATCATGTTCGCTACTGCACCAGGACCTTGGTGACCAGCACTTCATCCAGATAGGGCTTGTAGCCATACCCCTCCAGGGTTCCCACCAGTTTGCCGAGCAGAGAGGTCTGAAGGGCCGAGATGTTCTGCAATTCCTGCTTCACCGCCTCATGGGAGCGATGGCTGAAATATTGCACCATGGCATTGCGGATCAGGGGGGTCAGCTCGTTGAGCGTCTCCAGTTGCTGGGGATTGTGGGTGACCAGCGCCAGCTCCAGCACCAGATAGTGGGACTCTCTGTCTCCCTCCAGGCTGATGACGAAACGCTCCATCGGTTTGAACAGCGGCGTCTTGCTCAGCTCGGGCTTGGCCTCTGCCAGGCCCAGCCAGACGGCAACCGTATCCCGCTTGAGATAAGCGCCATAGGCCAGCGCCGCCAGCAGGCACAGCGCCATCATTATCACCATCAACCACTTCATGACACGCCGCATAATTTGAAATAACTCTCGCTATTGCCAGATCTTGAAATGTCACACCAGGGTGTTGAGCCAATCCTGGCCAGCACTGCCCGATGCGTCCTGTTCTTCCTGCCACTGTTGTCGACCTGCCAGGATCTTCTCCTGCTGCCAGCGATCCTCCCGCTCCTGCTCTCCCCCCTGGCCCACGTTCACCTCGACACCACCAGCATGATGGGGAGCCAAACTCATGCGAAGCCGCTCCATCGACTGGATCAGGGCTTCACGCACCGCCGGGTTGGTCACGTTGAGCTGCACGTTGAGCCGATCCCCTTCCACCCTCACGGTCAGTTCGAGGCGACCCAACTCGGGGGGATCGAGGCGGATATGGGCCTGCTTGATGCTATGGTTCACCTGCAGCTCGACCCTGTCTTTGAGCACATCGACCAGTTGCTGGCCCCACTGGGCCTCGCTTGCGGCAAGACGCGCCGGTGCCCACTGGTATTCCGCAGGCCTGGCGGCAGATAGCGCGGGCGACAACCCCGCCTTTGCCTTGAATTCGGTGACGCTGGCCTCCCGCTCCGGGGCGGGCTCCCCGGGAAGAGGCACCACCGCTGCCGCACTCCGGGTCGCAGGCTGCTCGCCCCGGGCTGTGGGCTGGAGCATTCGCATGGCCAGCTCCCCAACGGGTTGAGGGAGGCTCTCCTTGCCAACGGAAACCGGCGGCGCCGGCATCCGCTCCCCTTCCATTCGCTCGAACCCGCTGAGGGCGCGCAGCACAGGCGAGGAGGCGGGTTGCACCTCCCCGACGGGGGCAAGGCCGGCACTCGATGACAAACGGGCAGGAGGAAGGCGTCCCTCCTCCTGGCGGACAAAAGGTGGTGGCATCTGGTTGAAGGCGGCGAGTTGCTCGGCGACATCCGCAGCCACTTCGACGCTCTCCTCCTGCTCCGTCTCGTCGACGGGGGCGGAAGGGGCAGTGGACGGAGGAAGCATCGCCTCCTGCGGAAGATCCAGAGGCTGGTACTCTTCCCCCTGCCCGTCAGGCTGGCGGGAGAGGCGGGTAAAACCACCGGATGGGGAAGCGGGCAGTGTCTCTGCCACGGGGAGAGGGATCATGCCCATGTCTGCGCCTCGTCGTAGGCCTGCAATCCTTCCCGCTTGCGGGAGAGGCTGTCCCACTCCTGCTTGCGCAGCGCCGTTTCCTGCTCACAGAGCGCGAAGGCTTCCCGATGACAGTGGCGCACTTGATCCCGGGCCGGCATCAGGGATTGCCACAATGCAGGCTGGCTGTTCAGATGCGCCACCAGCTGGGCCAGACGCTGATCCGCCAGACGCACCGCATCCCACTGTCCGGCGCGGGCCTGCTGCAAGATAAGACGCCCGAGCCCCAGAAGCTGGCGCTGACGTGTCTCGCGTTCCGCACCGGGGGGCACGGCTCCTGTCATGGACATGATGATGGCCTCAAAATAGGACGACCTTGCGGGCAAGCAAGGAGCAGGCCAAATATATAAACATTATATTTCAATACGTTATTTCCAACCTTTGCCCCATGAGGAAGGTGGATTTCCGCATCAACGGGGATGGCGGGCCATCGCTTCCCAACCCTCTTTCAGCTCCAGCAGGATGCGACGCACCTCTGCAAAGCCCGCGACATCGTTGGCCACGCTGATCTCGAACAGCCGCTGGCCGCAGTAGTCGTACAGACGGTGCAGGTTGCTGGCCAGCTCCCCGCCCTTGTCCATGTCGAGGGCACTGTCGAGCCCCCCCAGGATCTGCAGGCACTTGTTGATGGACTGCCCCTTGCGCTCGAACTGCCTGGCCAGAATGTGGCCCTCGGCCCTGGCAATTTCGTCGAGCAGGCCATCCATCAACATCAGCACCAGCTGGTGCGGATCGGCGCTCGCTGCCTTGGCCTGGGTGGCGGCGAACTGGTAGGCGTCATAGCCTTCTTGGGGTTCAAACATGAAAAACTCGCTTATTCAAAGTGTTACGGGCTATCCGTCTCACAGGGCGCCCATGGTCTGCAACATCTGGTTCATGGTGGTGAACTGATTGAGGTAGCGCTTATACGCGGAATCCATGCGCCGATCCAGCGCCTCCATCCGCTCGTTCACCCGCTTCTCGTTCGCTTCAAGACCTGTCTTGCGTCCCTTGAGTGCACCGTCCCGCTTGGTATAGGGGTCCAGGGCATTACTCATCCGCTTGAGCAGACCATCGTCGCCCATGAGTGCCTTGCCGAGCAGCTCGGGATCCTTCTCCAGCGCCTTGTTGAAGTCAGTCTCGTTGAAGGAGAGCTTGCCCGCCTTGTCGGTCTTGATCCCCAGGCTCCCCAGAGTCAGATCATCGGGCAGCTCCCGCACGCTGCGGGCAATCACGCTCTTGAGGCTGCGTACCCCGCTGTCGGAGGAGAGTGCTCCCGGTGCCTTGGGATCGCTGGAGGTCATCTTGGCCAGCTCGTCCACCAGCTCGTTGTAACTGTCGACAAACTTCTTGAGGGAGCCGGTAACCGCCTCCTTGTCCTGATCCACCGTGACCAGCAGCGGAGCGTCATCCGCCTTTTGCGCCTTGGTCAGCTGGAACGTCAGGCCATCCACCACGTTCTCTATCTTGTTGCTGGCAGAGGTGATGGTGAGAGGGTTGTCCCCCCCCATGCGCAGCTTGGCGTCCTGCGCCTGGGTGATGTCCGTCTTGCCGGCCATCGCCACCCCGATGGCATTGGCGCCATCCCCGCTGTACCCCAGGGTGATGGCGTTCTCCACGCCGCTCTCCTTGCTGGTCAGTACCATGCTGACCTTGCCGTCGGTACGTACCAGGGTCGCCTTCACCCCCGGGTTGTCCTTGGCATTGTTGATCTGGGAGACCAGATCCTTGACGGTGGCGCCAGCCGGGAGGGAGGCCAGGTCGATGTCCAGGGTCTTGCCCTTGACGGTCAGGGAGAAGACGCCGTCTGCCGGCAGCGGTGCCGTGTCACTGTCAAGCTGCAAGCCGACCTGATGGGACTGGGCAAGCTGCTCCACGAAGAAGCTGTACTGACCCGAGCTGGCCTTGCCGTTGCTCGTCACCGTCATGAGTCCTTCCTGGGACAGGGTGGCCTTCTGAGCCTGCAGGCTGCTCGCCTTGTTCAGATCCTTGAGCAGGGTCTGGAAACTCGACAGCTTGGTGGTGAGGCTGCTGATGGCGCTCTGCTGCGCCTTGACGCTGTCCAGCTGCTTCTTCAGCAGCTTGTCCATGTTCTGGCGCTCGACGGCCACCAGTTGCATCGCCGTGCTGGCCGGATCTATTTGCATCTTTATCCCCTTATTCGGTGGCATGCCTGTTGGAAAAGACCGGCTCGGCCCTTTCCAACCGGCAAGCGGTTCTCAAACAAGAGCCGCCCCTCTCGGGGCGGCCCGGCAAACCATCAACGCAGCAGGGAAGTCACCATGCCGGTCATCTGGTTGGAGTTGGACAGCACGGACATGCCAGCCTGCATCAGCATCTGGTTCTTGGTCATGTTGGTGCTCTCCTGGGCGAAGTCGGCATCCATGATGCGGCCGTTCGCCATGTCGGTGTTCTCTTTCATGTTGGAGAGGTTGTTGACGGTGTGCTCCAGACGGTTGATGTTGGCACCGAACTGGGAACGGGCGGTACCGATGGCATCCAGGGCGTCTTCCATCTTGGTGATCTGCGCATTGAAGGCAGTGGAGGCCAGAGCGGTGGCATCGGCGGTGGCAAAATCGGTTTCCGCGGCATCAATGGCTGCGTTGACGGCCTGAACATTGCCGCTGGCATCCACATCCAGCTTCTCGGCGGCGGAACCACCGATTTGGAAGGTCACTGCTGCGGCGCCGAACTTGCCCGCATCGCTGATCAGAGCCTGACCACCAAACTTGGTGTTGTCGCTGATGTTCTTCAGCTCGGCAGACAGCTCCTTCATTTCGGTGCCCATGGCCAGACGGTCTTCCGCGCTCGCGGTGCCGTTGGCGCCCTGGGTGGCCAGGTCTTTCATGCGCTGAACGATGTTGGTCATCTCGTCCATGGCACCTTCGGCGGTCTGCATCATGGAGACGGCGTCCTGGGCGTTGCGCATGCCGACCTTCTGGCCGTTGGACTGGGCTTGCAGACGGGTGGCCATCTGCAGACCGGCGGCGTCATCGGCGGCGGAGTTGATGCGCAGACCGGTACCCAGGCGCTGCATGGCGGTGCCCAGCATCTTGTTGGTGTTGTTCAGCTGGTTCTGAGTGGTCAGAGAAGCAAAGTTGGTATGAATGGACAAACCCATGATCTATTCCTCGAAGAAGGCTGCTACCGCAGCGGATAACCGTACGAAGGAGAGAAGCGACAGGTGCGAGGCAAGACTTGAGCTGCGGGTGAAAAATATGATGAAAAAAGAGGGCGCGGGAGGAGCTGGGAGGGGAAACGGGAAAAAGGCACCCACCAGGGGGATGGGTGCCACCAGCATCAACGCAGCAGGGAGGTCACCATGCCGGTCATCTGGTTGGAGTTGGACAGCACGGACATGCCAGCCTGCATCAGCATCTGGTTCTTGGTCATGTTGGTGCTCTCCTGAGCGAAGTCGGCATCCATGATGCGACCGTTCGCCATGTCGGTGTTCTCTTTCATGTTGGAGAGGTTGTTGACGGTGTGCTCCAGACGGTTGATGTTGGCACCGAAGGAGGAACGGGCGCTGCCGATGTCTTTCAGGAAGGTTTCCATCTCGGTGATGGCGGCATTGGCTTTGGTCTGATCACCGATACCGCCACCCTTGACTGCGGTACCATCCAGGCCGGAGCCAGCGGTGGAACCGGTCACTTTCTTCAGGTCGGTAGAGATGTCCACGCTCAGGGTCTCGGCGGCGGAGCCACCGATCTGGAACTTGACCGCACCCTTCTCGAAGTTGCCAGCGGCTTTCTTCAGCAGGGACTGGCCACCGAAGGTGGTGTTGTCGGTGATGTTGGCCAGCTCTTTCGACAGCTCGCCGAACTCGGCGTTCAGGGCGGTGTAGTCTTCGGTGCTGGTAGTGCCGTTGGCCCCCTGGGTAGCCAGATCCTTCATGCGCTGAACGATGTTGGTCATCTCGTCCAGGGCGCCTTCAGCGGTCTGCATCATGGAGATGGCATCCTGGGCGTTGCGCATGCCGACCTTCTGGCCGTTGGACTGGGCTTGCAGGCGGGTAGCCATCTGCAGACCGGCCGCGTCGTCGGCGGCGGAGTTGATGCGAAGACCGGTACCCAGGCGCTGCATGGCGGTGCCCAGCATCTTGTTGGTGTTGTTCAGCTGGTTCTGGGTGGTCAGGGAGGCGAAGTTGGTATGGATGGACAAGCCCATGATGTATTCCTCGAGTTAAACGCTGCACAGCAGCCCGTTAGGTTGACATCAGATAGAGACGACCCCTTTCGCGCAGAAATGTAATCTTCCCTCCGCATATTTTTCTTCTGGCCCCCTCCCGGGCATTCCGGTATCCCGGGTGCTCGCCGCCTCCCCCATCCGGCATGCTTATTGCTTTTAAAAGGTTCATCGCGGCTTTCCGGGGAAGGCCGCCTTGATTTTCAGAAAAAAGTATTCTGAGTCCCTAAATCCATA